>CALBSD010000072.1 GCA_937927625.1 uncultured Actinomycetes bacterium
CGCGAATGTATTTCGCGCCACATCATGTGATTCCGAAAGAGATTCTGAAAGCAAAGACTCCGACAGAATTTGAAGCACGTAGCGAATTGCTTTTACTTGCCGCCAAAAGTTTGGGCATCGCAACTGCAAGTGATCTTTTTGATTATCACCGCCAGAAACTCGTTGCTGCACGTGCTGTATTGAGTGAACTTGTGCAACAAGGTGAGCTGGAACAAGTGCGTGTCGAAGGTTGGCGCGATGCTGCATATATGTTGCCGGGCGCTGCAAAACCCCGCAGTGTGAGCACACGTGCATTGGTATCACCCTTTGACTCATTGGTGTGGTGCAGGCCGCGCATTGAGCGTTTGTGGGATTTTCATTACCGAATTGAGATTTACACCCCAGAACCCAAGCGTGTGTATGGCTATTACGTGTTGCCATTTGTGTTGGGTGATCGCATTGTTGCGCGTGTTGACTTAAAAGCAGATCGTCATGCTGGTGTGTTGATGGCACACGGTGCGTACAGCGAACCTGATGTTGACATCAAACATGTTGCTGCAGAACTTGCGGAAGAACTGAAGTTGATGGCCCAGTGGTTGGGATTGAGTTCCGTCTCAGTGGGCGACAAAGGCGATCTCAGCTCGCTGTTGACTCGCTTATGTCGATAACTACATCTGTTGCAATAACGGGTTGATTCACCGCAGTAGCCCATCGAATGGTTGAAGCAACAAATTGCCCAATCGGTTTGATGACCAACCTTTCAGCAACAGGCAAATAAGGAAGACGAAGTTCAGCGCGAGCCCATACAGGCAATAATGCAATTGCAGATGCGCTGATCAGCGAATAGGGAATTTTTGACGCTGCAGGAAGTGGTGGTTCAAGAAGCAGATACTTCGCAACATCAGAGGATTCTGCGGTGCCCTTTAATTCGTAGCGATACATGCCAAGTTGATCGCGAAGACCTTGCACTGATGTGGGAGGTGCTGGAACACCGAGCGCTCGTGCGATAACCGCCATGTCTTCCACGTATCCGTCGGCTTCTTCTGGCGTCAAAGTCTCGGCGCCGTATGCCTGATACGCGCGAAGAAAACTGTCGACTTCTGCAACATGGACCCACCGCAAGAGGTGTGGGTCGGAAGCGGAGTACGCACGTCCGTCGGATGCCGTACCAACAACACGTGTGTGGACTGTACGAACACGGTCAATCGTTTGCTGCGCAAGATCAGCAGGGCCAAAGGTGGTGGCGGCAAGAAAATCCGCTGTGCGCTGCAAGCGGCCCCATGGGTCGTTGCGGTAGTCAGAGTGTTGCGCCACGCCGGCCATTGCCAATGGGTGAAGTGACTGGAAGAGCAGGGCACGCATTCCGCCGATGAACATTGAGGCATCGGTATGCACTTTGTGGATGGGGCGGTCGGGGGCAAACCATCGTGGCCCCGGCGCCAGGATGACCGCAGCCTGCTTGTCTTCTGCGTTGTCGCCAATGACTCGATCGCGTAGTGCATCAGCCAGGGCAGTACGTACTGATTCGACTCGGTCGTTTAATGCAGTGGGAAGCCCAGCCATGGACACATCGTGCCAGTGAAGTGAGGTGAATGCACTAGCGAATGTGTCACCTCTGTTCGAACACTACGATTCCTCAGGTGACTGAGAACCAAAGCGTGCAGCCGGAGAATCCTTCAAAGATGCCGAAATGGGTGCCACGAGGAATTGCCCTGTTTTGGCTTGGCTATCTCGAAACGATCTTGTTGAAAGGCACTGTTGAACGGTTGAGTGATCTGCTGGCCCTTTTGTTGGTTTCACTCTTCGTTGCACTTGCACTTGAACCGGCTGTAAACAAACTGGTGGCTCGGGGTTTTCGTCGAGGTACGGCTACTGGCCTCATCATGGTGACGGTGTTGCTTCTGATCATCGGCTTCATGACTGCAATCGGCACCATTGTTGGTCAACAGATTGCCGACTTGCTCTCGAACTCTGAGAAGTACGTGAATGACACCGTGAAATTGATTAATGACACGGTGAAGACGCACATTGACCCTGCTGCAGTGAATGAACGCATTGCAGATCCGAATGGAGCTGTGCAGAAATTCATTAATGGGCAGCGTGACAATGTTTTCAAAGTGTCGATTCAGGCATTCGGATTCATCTTCCGTGGTTTTGGAATGTTGTTGTTCTCGTTTTATCTCGTTGCAGATGGACCGCGTATGCGTCGTTCTATTTGTTCGCGTCTTCGCCCGGAGCGTCAGCGCAAAGTTCTGGACGCATGGGAACTCGCAATCACGAAGACTGGTGGCTTCCTGTATTCAAAAGCATTGCTTGCTGCGCTCTCAGCATTGATGAACGGAATTGCATTTCAGATCATTCATATTCCTGCTCCGATTGCCATGGCCATCTGGGTCGGTTTAGTCTCACAATTCTTGCCAGTGATTGGTACGTACATTGCTGGACTATTGCCTGTTGTCCTCACGTTTACTGATTCTCCTTTGAAGGCCGTAATGGTCATCGTCTTCATTG
>CALBSD010000073.1 GCA_937927625.1 uncultured Actinomycetes bacterium
TTTGTTCACGGAAATCCAGAAACGTCAGTCATCTGGAAGCCAGTCGTCGAACTGCTGAATGATCGCCGCATCAAGGACATCGTGCTGCTATCGCCGCCGGGGTTTGGATCACCGACGCCCAAAGGGTGGGGCGCAACGACACGCGAATACACGCAATGGTTGGCTGATGAGTTGAAGGCCATTGGCGGCGATATTGACCTCGTGGGTCACGACTGGGGTGCAGGGCATGTGTTCCGTGTTCTCGCCGAATATCCGGGCATTGTGCGCAGTTGGGCTGCGGACTGTGTGGGTCTGATGCATTCGAATTACGTATGGCACGATGCTGCTCAAGGCTGGCAAACCCCTGACGTCGGCGAGCAAATGGTGCAAGGCATGGTGGACATGGATGCCGACACATTCGTCGCAGCATTCGGCGGACTTGGTTTTCCTGAAGACATTGCGCGAGAGATGAAGACTGGAATCGATGCTGAGATGGCTCGTTGCATTCTTGCGCTGTATCGAGATGCTGCTCAACCTGCGATGCGTGCGTTAGGTAGCCGCTTCATTGATCAGAAGCCGAAGCGCGGTCTCGTCATCATTGCGGAGAACGATCATTTCGCTGGTCCGCATGAAACACATGAAGAGATTGCTGCCGCGGTGGGCGCAAAGGTGAAACATCTTGAAGGATGTGGTCACTGGTGGATGTTGGAAAAGCCCGAAGAAGCAGCCCGCATGCTTGCGGGTCACTGGATCAAGTGAAAGGCTGAAACAATGAGTGATGTTGTGAAGCCCAAGCGTGGTGGACCACGCTCCACAGTCGATTGGTCGGAGACGCAGCCGTATCAGCGCATCACAGTGACCAAAGTGTCTCCTGCAATTGGTGCACTCATTGGTGGTGTGCAATTGGCTGATGTTGATGACGAAACGCTGACCGAAATTCGCCGTGCGCTCAATGAGAATTGCGCCATCTTCTTCCGTGATCAACACATGACACCCGAACAGCACATCGCGTTCGGTCGACGCTTCGGTGAACTTGATGTTCATCCTGCTGCTGCAAACAGCGCTGGCTTCGAAGAGATTCTTGTGATCTCTGCCGATGAGAATTCGAATCGCGCCAATGGCGAAGCATGGCATAGCGATGTTTCGTGTGAGCCACAGCCGCCGATGGGCAGCATCTTGTACATGAAGGAAATTCCTCCAGTTGGCGGTGACACATTGTTCGCCAACATGTATGCGGCCTATGACGCACTCAGCGATCGCATGAAGGAATATCTGCACGGACTAGTTGCTGTGCACGATGGCAACCATGTCTACAAGGGTTTGTACGCCGGAGTGGCCGATAAGCCCACGTATCCCACGGCAAAGCATCCAATTGTTCGTACGCATCCAGAAACGGGTCGTCCGTGTCTATTTGTAAATCGTTCATTCACAACACACATCGTTGGGCTACCAAAAGATGAGAGCGATGCGATTCTCAACTACTTGTACAACCACATCGAACACCCGAACTTCCAAACACGTTTTGTGTGGGAAGCAAACTCGGTGGCGTTCTGGGATAACCGCAGTGCGCAGCATCGTGCCATCTGGGATTACTGGCCACATCGCCGATACGGACATCGTGTGACGGTGAAAGGCGATACGCCGTTCTGATTACTTGCCGTACGCGGCAACTATCGGCGCAAGCTCTGTTGGTGTTGCGCCATGCATGATGACGCCATCGCAACCCAATGCAAACTGATGACGAATCGCTGCAACGCACTGTTCTGGTGTTCCCATCGCGGCGGGAGCAAGCCATTCAGCGGGTATCAGGGGAGCGACACGTTCTAAGTCTTCCGTTGTTCCCTTGGCATCGAGCGCGCCGGGGAAAGTGCGAACAAATTCATCTTCACGGAATCGCTTCAAGACTGCAGGGTCCCAATTGTTGGTGCGCACCATGAGGTCGCCGTATGCCTGCAGATAAGTGGCAAGACGCCCCACTGTTTTCTTCAGGCGCAACGCAGGGTCGATGTGATCACCGACTGTTGCAAAGCATGACCACACCTTCACCGCACCTGGATCACGGCCAGCTTCTTCTGCTGCACGTTTCACTGTCTGCACGGCACGTTGCGTGGTTTCGTCGGTGAAGAACGTATGCAAGATGACGGTGTCATATGCACGTCCCGCCATCTTGAGTGTCTGGTCGCCAAACACTGTGATGCTCAACGGAATGTCGAGTCGAAAATCAGGGTCAAGGCGTAAGACCGGATACGTGCCGGTGAGGTCGGTATGCCCCAGAACTGTCTCGCCATTCCACAGGCGGCGCATCAGGTGGGCGAACTGTTCCATTGAATCTGTCGTGGCCATCGGCATGCCATATGCCTTGAACATCGCCTCGATACCGCGACCCAAACCCAGGCTGAATCGACCCTCAGACAACAAGTGCAGTGTGCTTGCCCATGACGCGGTGACTAGTGGGTGGCGTGTGGTGTGGTTGGTTGCTGCGGTGATGATGTTGATGTTGTTCGTGGCAGCTACGGCGGCGCCCGTTAGTGCGCCAGCTTCCTTGATGTTGAAGCGCTCGGAGATGAATGCAGAGCCCAGGCCTAACTGCTCTGCATGAGCCAGTTCGTCCAGCATGTCGCGGGGAGATTTTGGTGCGCCCGCCAACGTATAGAAGCCAAGTTCGGGGTGGGTGGGTGTCGCGGCCATGTGGCGAGAGTAGTGCTCTTGAGCAACTAGGTTCTCACTCAAAGGGGAAGATATGAATCGCATTGAAATTGAAACAAAACTGAACGACGACCGGACTTGGTTATTGAACACGTATCGAGAGTTGTCAGAGACGCAGTTGTTCGGCGACCTCACCCCGAGCGAACATGACCCTTCTAACTATTGGTCTGCGCTTGATCACCTCGCACACTTGGCACTTATTGAGCGCAACTTTGCCGGCATGATTCGCAAGCACATCGGTGGTGCGAAGAACCCCGTTGGTCTCACTCATGATGATTCGGGTGCGCCGCGTACTCGCGATCAGATCATGGCTTCCGTTCATGCGATGACAGAAGAGTGGCAGTTGCAGCATCATGGAAAGTCTCTTGATGAAGTGGTGGCGTTAGGTGCAAGTGCCCGTGCAGTCACGCTTCAGTTGTTAAGCGAACTCACCGATGAACAACTGGCGGAAGTGTTGCCTGGTGCTCCGTGGGCTGATGGCACCATCGGCGGTGTTCTTGCGGCAAATGCCGACCACGGGCGTATGCACTGGAAGTGGGCGAAAGATGCTGGAGTGCACGAGCACTAATGGAGGAGTCACTTCATAACGTGCCGATGCTGGAAGGCATCGCAACAACACGATCGATTCGTCGATACCTTCCTGAGTCAATTCCTGACGATGTCTTACGTGAAATCTTGTTTGCTGCCACACGTGCACCAAGTGGAAGCAACCGTCAGCCGTTTCGCTTTATGGTGTTCACCGATTCTGAGAAGTCGCAGCAGGTGAAGGCGCTCATCGCACAAGGTGCGCAAAAACTGTGGAATCACAAGCGCGTGAACGATGGTTATGACGCTGGCTCTGGTGCTGTTGAGGATTCTCCAAAGACACGCATGGCAAACACAATGCAGAGTTACGTAGAAAACTTTGCAGAGGTTCCCGTTCTCGTTCTGGCGATTCTTCTTCGCTATCGCGATCCGAATCCGATGGAAGGCGCATCGGTATATCCGGCCTGTCAGAACCTGTTACTCGCCGCTCGTGCAAAGGGATACGGCGGAGTGCTCACTGGCTTTCATGGCTACGTGGAAAAGGAATTGCATCAACTTCTGGATCTTCCAGAGAACGCTTTCATCGCAGCGACCATTTCCTTGGGGAAGCCCGCCGGCAATCACGGCCCTGTACGGCGTGTGCCGATGAATGAACTGATCTATGGCGACACTTGGGGTGGCGGAGCATCGTGGGCGATTGACCCCGATGGAACTGCGGTCCTGAGAGGTCGATGACCTAATCTCTCTGCAGTACTTCAATGAGCCTGAGGAGGCGCCATGACACACGACATGACACTGCAGAACCTGTTCTCCGTGAAGGGCAAGGTTGCTCTCGTCACCGGTGGCTCTCGCGGCATCGGCGAAATGATTGCAGCGGCTCTCTTGGCCAACGGCGCGAAGGTATATATCTCAGCGCGTAAAGCTGCAGCATGTGATGAAGCAGCGCAGCGCCTGATGGCGAACTACGGCGGTGAGTGCATCTCCATTCCTGCAAACGTCGCAGAGATGGACGGCATCGAGGGTCTCGTCGCAGAAATTTCAAAGCGTGAGAAGCATCTCGACATCCTCATCAATAACGCAGGCGTTTCTTGGGGTGCCCCCATTGATGACTTCCCTGAAGTGGGTTGGGACAAGGTTATGGACACCAATGTGAAAGGCATCTTCTTCCTCACACAGAAGTTGTTGCCGCTCATGACCGCACGTTCCACCACCGATGACCCATCGCGCATTGTGAACATCGGCTCCATCGACGGCATCGGAACCCCATCGTTTGAGACCTATTCATATGGCCCATCGAAGGCTGCAGTGCACGCACTCACCAAGGTGCTGGCCGTGAAGCTTCGCTCGCGCAACATCATTGTGAATGCAATTGCTCCGGGACCTTTCCCCACATGGATGCTCTCCACCGGCGTGGGTACTGGCGGAGACGTCGAAGGCACCGACTGGGACTCAGTGGGTGCGATGAACCCCAGCAAGCGTGTGGGTACACCTGAAGACATCGGTGGCCTTGCATTGTTCTTGTGCTCGCGCGCCGGTGCATTCACCGTGGGTGAAGTCATCACCTGTGATGGTGGCTCACTTCTGAAGTAATCACTCCAACGATTTGCGATCGCGTTTCTTTTCGCTATCGCGACGTTTGGATTCAAGTCGACGTTCCACCGAACCGCGTGTCGGTTTAGTCTTCCTGCGTTTGGCAGGTGGTGGGGCAGCAGCTTTGTCAAGAAGTTCTGTTAACTGCTCAATGCAGTTACGGCGGTTCTGCCACTGGCTTCGCGTTGTCTGATTTGTCACGGTGACGGACTCGCCGAAAGCAGCAATGATGCGTGCACGTGCGGCATTGCTGCAGACCATGTCGGCTACGTCAACGGTGAGGGATGCCTTCGTTGAAGTCTTGTTGACGTTTTGTCCGCCAGCACCGCCCGAGCGCGCAAAACCCCATTGCATCGCAGATGTTGCAATGCAAATCCCGCGTGCGGTGCGGAGATCTTCGTCGGGTGTCACATGTCCAGTATGACGCGCGAATTAGTTGACGCGACGTTCGTGGCCCGCCCAGTACGGCTCACGAAGATCCTTCTTCAGCACCTTGCCGCTTGGGTTACGCGGAAGGGCATCGATCCATTGCACCTTGGTGGGACACTTGAATCGAGCGAGTCGCTCGCGTGAATAGGCAATGATGTCGTCTTCGCTCACATCGCTATCGGCAACTTTCACCACAACCGCAAGTGCGGTCTCGCCCCACTTCTCATGAGGAATACCGATGACGGCAACGTCTGCGATACCGGGGTGTGACATTAAGACGTTCTCGACTTCAGCGGGGTACACATTCTCTCCACCAGAGACAATCATGTCTTTCACACGGTCGTGGATGTACACGTACCCGTCGGCATCGATGTATCCCGCATCACCAGATGTAAACCAACCTTCGGCATTGATTGCTTTGGCAGTGTCTTCAGGGCGCTTCCAGTAACCCAACATGACTTGTGGTGAACGAATCCAAATTTCTCCGACTTCGCCCACTTCGCAATCGCGATTGTTGTCGTTGTCATGGATACGTACTTCAACACCAGGGCCAGGCAAACCGCAACTACGCAAGCGATGCTTATTCGGGCTGTCTGATGCGTGGTCGGCTGGTGGCAAGTTAATGACTGCGCCTGTTGTTTCGGTGAGGCCGTATGCCTGCCAGAACTTGCACTTCAACAGCGCAACACTCTTGGTCAGAACGTCTTCACTGATAGGTGATGCGCCATAAGCCATCACTTGCAAACTACTGAAGTCTTTTGTTGCAGCATCGGGAACCATGTTCATCATGCCGAGAACTGCGGGAACGAGGAAGCCGTGGGTGATGCGCTTTTCCTGAATCAAATTGATGAGCGCAGCAGGGTCCATCACACGCACGATGATGGTGGTGCATCCCATGTACATGCCGGCCATTGCCCATCCGCCACCACCAATGTGGAAGAGAGGCATTGCAGCGAGGTTGATGGAATCAGGAGTGAGTTCCCAGATTTCTTGAATCATTGGTCCGATGGCGAGGAAGTTCGCATTCGACAACATCACGCCTTTGGGCAAACCGGTGGTGCCGCTGGAATACAACTGGAATGCCATATCGCTTGGTCCAGAGGGAGCATGCGGATCCCCCAAAGATTGGCGAGTTACCCAGGTGTTCCAATCTTCGTATTGACCATGACCGCCAACGACGAGAATCAACTTCGTGTGTTCAAGTTTGTCGGCAATGGCATCGAGGATTCCGACGAACTCTGCACCGACAACAAGAACCTTTGCTTCTGCGTTATTGACGATGTATTCCACCTCAGGGGCAGCAAGTCGAAAGTTCACGTCCACGCTGACGGCGTTCAGAAGTGCGGCACCGAAGCCCACCTCAAAGTGGGGGATGCCGTTCATATCGAGGAGTGCGACTCGGTCGTTGGCCATCACGCCTGCGGCAGCAAACCCATTGGCCACGCGCTGAGCATTTTCATAGGTCTCAGCCCAGGTGAGCTCGCGGGTTCCTTCCACCAAGCAGGTGTGATGGGGGCGACCCACGCCATGGGTGCGGACGATGTCTCCGATGGATGAAATAGCAGTCTGAGGCATGGCCAAATCGTAGACGAATGCCTGTGTCGGTCGTCACAAATGTCCCAATTTGCGGTTATGTTTTCGGGGGTGGATGGGGGAACCATGAACGAACGAATGCGATGGGCTGCCTATGCCTCTATCGGTGCCGGTGTTCTGCATGGCACGGCGGTTGGATTGCACGCCGACCACCCAACCTTGTCGCGTGTCTTTCTGCTGATGACTCTCGCACAAGTGGTGTGGGGTGTTGTTGCATTGTCGTTGACCAATTGGTCTGTCCTCGCCATTGGCTCTGTGGTGAATGCAGTTGCCGTGGGCGGGTGGATCATGACCCGCACCACTGGTGTTTCGTTTATCAGTGGTCTTGAGATTGCAGAACGCCCTCAGCCCGCTGACACCATTTGTGCAGCACTCGCATTGGTGTCGCTGTTGGCAATCGTATGGGCATATGTGCGCCGTGAAGCGCCTGCAAATTCCTTACATGTGGTGAACGCCGCATATCTCTGCGTTGCAGTCTCGCTTGTTGCAGCATGGACAGTGACAGGGCACGCACATTCGCATGGTGAAATTCCCACGGTCGATGGCGGACTTACCGTGGATGCAAACGGTGTCATCATCTCGCCAACTGGTAGCTCAGTCCCGCCGGTTAGTGACACGGTCGCTGATGGTTCGGTCGCCGGTGAAAGCACAGGCACAACGCCAACGTCACCGACAACGCCAGCCAAGAAGAAGACATCAAACACGAATGCACCGACAACAACGATTCACTCACATGTGACGACATCGGACCAAGCAAAAGCTGCCGCATCGGGTTGGCCGCGTGCATTCGACCCTGCGGTCCCCATCGACCTCACAGGTATTCAAGGATTCACTCCCGAGCAAGGCCAGCGTGCACTTGCATTGATTAGTAACTCTCAGCGCGATCTTCCGACATATGCGTCGTATCAATCAGCGATCAATGCGGGCTATGTATCTATTGGCGATTCGGGTTCCGGCTTTGAGCACATGATTAAGTACTCATTGCTGAATGATGGTCGATTCCTAGATACGACTGCACCCGAATCGTTGGTGTACAAAGTCACGGGTTCAACAAGGACACTGGTGTCAGCGATGTTCATCGCATCGGCAGGTATGGCCAGCAACGACATCACTCTGACGAGTTATGCCGGCGGTCTCATTCAGTGGCACACGCACAACAACTTGTGCTGGAGAACAATCAACGGAGTGCCGAAGGTTGTAGGTGTTCTTGACTCGGCAGGAAATTGTCCTGCAGGTTCCGTACTGCAAACAGGTGGGGGACCAATGGTGCATGTTTGGATTACTCCACATGCATGCGGACCATTTGCTGCATTAGAGGGTCAAGGCGCAGGTGTTGCCGACGAACCAGATTCCGTACGCGTCGATAAGTGCAATGCTGCGCACTAATTGCGCTCGTAATATCAGTGCGTGGAATTGCCGCACGAAACACAGCCAGTCATTCAAACGGAACGACTAGAGCTGCATCATCTTGCAGCAGACGATCTCTACACCTTGTACAGCGACCCAGAAGACAAATCGATTTATCTCGACAATGGTTATCGCAATCCACATCGCGTCTTGATGGAAGGTCCGTCGCCAGTGAGGTGGAGATTGCCCCAGGTCTTGGCGGATGCATCCGTCAACAAGTGGTTCATTCGTTGGATGGTGGAACGTGATTCAAAGGTGATTGTTGGCAGCCTCAGTTTTCATGGACCACCTGATGAGCGCGGCATGTTGGAGATTGGTCTTGGTGTGCACGAAAAGTTTCAGCGTCGCGGTTACGCACGCGAAGCCTTGCTGGGCATGTGGATGTGGGCGAGTGAGCAGCCAGGGGTGAAAGTGTTTCGCTACACCGTGAGCCCTGACAATGAGGCGTCGGTCGGGCTGGTGAAAGGTCTGGGTTTCACATACGTCGGCCAGCAGATCGACGAAGAAGACGGCCCAGAGGACATCTACGAGATGACCGTCGACGAGTTCTGTAACCGCAACCTGCTGTAAGCCACTCGATTCATTGAGTCTCGTGTCAAAACGCGTCGGTGTTCACTTCTCAACCCATAGGGTCAGAATGTGACTCCATTTCTCAAGCGCTTTCTCATTTTCTTCGTACTCTTTATGGCTCTCATGGTGGGTCTGTTTGTTTGGATCTTTGGTTCCGTGATGGATGCAATGCCAGACATGAGCGCAGGAGTTGCAGAGATTGTCATTACGGCAAATCCGGGGACATGTTGGTCGGGATCTGTTGGAGATGCATCTCGTGATGGATGTGGTTCTCAGACACTTCAATTCAGCAGTGATTATGGAATCTACGTAGCTGTAATTCAGAAGTCAGCAGGAGATCATTCTCAACTGTCAGTGACTTTGAACGTCAAGGGAACAACGATGGATCGCGAGTACACGAATTCGCCTTTTGGCATGGTGACTGTTTCGGGCGGAAACCCTTAGGCGAAGCGAAACAAACCCTTCGAAATGGTGAAGGGAAGAGGCGAATGGAGCGGGTGACGGGAATCGAACCCGCATAGCCAGCTTGGAAGGCTGGAACTCTAGCCATTGAGCTACACCCGCGTATGAGGTCCCCATTCTAGGGGAAAAGGGTGAAACTGCCGACTTAGATCTTCTCGAGGAAGACGACGGGAATCTCTCGGTCTGTGCGCTCTTGGTATCCGGCGTAGCCCTTGTACTTCTCCGTGATGGTCGGCCAGAGGGCGTTGCGCTCTTCTGAAGTGGCAATACGGGCGCGGCGCTGGTGCTTTGGCTGACCCTTGGCGGTCACGCTGACGATGGGGTTGTCGCGAAGGTTGAGGAACCATGCAGGGTGGAAGTCGTCTCCGCCACGGGATGCCACGATCACGAAGGTGTCGCCGTCGACAACAGGGCAGGTGAGCATGCTTTCGCGCTCCTGGCCCGACTTACGGCCCGTGGTGTGCAGCTTGATGGCGGGCATGCCCGCTGGCTCCCAGCCCCACTTGCCGAAGGTGACGGCAAGGCCGGCCTTGTGGAGGACATTCATTGACTTCAAGACGAAATTGCTAGGCATGGCGGAAACCGTATCGCCAATCAGCATTTGTTTCGGGGTTCCACCTGCCAACGCTGAAACCCCGAGGGGTACTGTGGAATCCTCATGTTGAAGCGCTTGTTGTCCTCTGTCCTTCCGAAATATCGAGGAATTCTGTGGGTCGTAGTGGTCTTCCAAGCTGTGCAGGCCATGGCTGGACTCTTCCTGCCCACTTTGAACTCCGACATCATTAATAACGGCGTCGTCAAGCACGACATTCCGTACATCTGGAAGATGGGTGGCGTGATGCTGCTCGTCACGTTGGCTCAGGTCACCTTCTCGGTGACAGCGGTCTATTTCGGATCAAAAGTCGCCATGGGATTTGGTCGTGATGTGCGCCGAAGCCTTTTTCACCAGGTGAATGACTTCTCTTCGCGTGAGGTTGCGGTCTTCGGTGCGCCGTCGCTCATCACGCGTATCACTAACGACGTGCAACAAGTACAGATGTTGGTGTTGATGACATGCACGCTGATACTTGGTGCGCCCTTCACCGCAATCGGCGGCATTTTCATGGCGATGCATCAAGACCTTGGCCTCTCGCGCATCTTGATGGTGTCGATTCCTATCCTCGCTGTATTGCTAGGCCTCATCATCTCGAGCATGGTGCCCACGTTCCGCCGTATGCAGGAACGTATTGACCGCATCAATGAGATTCTTCGTGAACAGCTCACCGGTATTCGTGTTGTGCGTGCTTTCGTGCGCGAACCAGAAGAAGCAGAACGCTTCAGCGTTGCGAATGCTGCAGTGACAGAAACTGCATTGCGTGGTGGACGTCTGCAGGCATTGATGTTCCCAACTGCAACGTTGATCGTGAACCTCTCCAGCGTGGCAGTGGTGTGGTTTGGTTCAAACCGCATCAATGACGGTTTGATGAAGCCCGGCTCAATGATTGCGTTCCTCACGTATCTCACACAGATTTTGATGTCGGTGATGATGACGACCTGGATGGCCGCGCTGATTCCGCGTGCAGCAGTCAGTGCTGAGCGCATCATGGAAGTGCTGCAGACGCCATCATCGGTCGTGATCTCCGACAATCCGATTTCCGAACTTGATCAGACAGCGGTGTTGCAATTCGACCATGTGAGTTTTGCGTACCCTGGTGCAGAGCAGCCAGTGTTGCGTGATGTCAGCTTCACCGTGCGTGCTGGAGAAACACTTGCGGTCATCGGAAGTACTGGCTCTGGCAAGACAACGTTGGTCAATCTCATTCCGCGATTGTTTGATGCCACGGAAGGTGTTGTGTCGCTTGATGGTGTGAACGTGCGTGACCTCGCACCGGAAGCACTGTGGTCGCGCGTGGGCATCGTGCCGCAGAAGCCGTATCTGTTCTCTGGCACTGTTGCGAGCAACCTGGGTTACGGCAAAGAGAACGCCACAGAAGACGAAATGTGGGAAGCATTGCGTATTGCACAAGCGGAAGACTTCGTGCGCGCAATGCCGGGTGGTTTAGAGGCGAATATTGCCCAAGGCGGTAGCAACGTCTCTGGTGGTCAACGCCAGCGTTTGGCTATCGCGCGTGCGCTCATACGACGACCCGAGATTTATTTGTTCGACGACTCGTTCTCGGCCCTGGACCTCGCTACCGATGCTCGATTGCGCGCTGCATTGGCTCCCTACGTGAAAGAGGCGGTCGTGGTGGTTGTCGCTCAGCGTGTTTCCACCATTCGCAACGCAGACAAGATCATGGTTTTGGAAGACGGAGATTGTGTGGGCTTTGGCACACACGATGAATTGCTGGCCTCGTGTGAGACATATCAAGAAATTGTGTCCTCGCAGGCAAGCGCACAAGAAGGTGTGTCATGAGCGACGAAAAGAAGCCGCAATCAATGCCTGGTTCCGAACTGCGCAACAGCCGTATGCATGTTGTCGGAATGCCAGTGGAGAAATCAGAGAACTTCAATCTCACTGCACGTCGCCTCATGGGTTTGATGGCAGGGGAGAAGTACCTCGTCTCATTCATCATGTTCCTGGCGGTCGTCAGCGTTGCACTAGTGGTGTCTGGTCCGCGCGTTTTGGGTCATGCCACCGACATTTTGTTTAACGGCCTCACTCATCGCAATGGCGAAACCAAAGTGAACTTCTCGGCATTGCACCGCACCTTGGAAATCGCCATGGGTGTGTATGTGTTTTCCTTTGCTCTGGCCTATACGCAAACGTTCATGCTCGCCGGCGTGGTACAGCGCACCATGTTCACATTGCGTGCAGATATCGAAGACAA
>CALBSD010000074.1 GCA_937927625.1 uncultured Actinomycetes bacterium
AAGATATTGCATCACTCGGCACACCTTCGCCGGCGCCTGGGTTGATGTCTTTCACTATGTACGTGCCAGCATCAGTACCGTCTGTACGCCAGAGCTCGTTGCCGGTGGCGATTGTGCTGGCAACGAAGAATGTTTGCGTGCCTGCGTCAGTTATGTCGAGCGGATTCGGAATGGATGTGCCGGCTCCGGCAGTACCAGCGCTAGTTCCATCTGTTGTCCAGATCTTGCCGGCGCCATTGGGACCGTGAAACAGGTACTTATTACCGAGGCATCCCCAATAGAGGACTCCATTGTTGTTGTAACCGGTTGCAGTAGACGGAGCAATATCTTTCACAAGGTATGTGCCAGCATCAGTGCCGTCGGTACGCCACAACTCACGGCCCGTGGCAGTTTGGAAACCGCTAAAGACAATTCCCCATGGGGTAGAAGACGGATACAACGCACCAGAAGACGAAGTTCCGTTGAATACATCTTTCACGAGGGATGTTCCACTAGCGGTGCCGTCGCTCGCCCACAGTTCCGCACCATTCACGAGATCGTTTGCGACAAAGTACAACTTGCCATTACTCGCAGCTACATACTGGCTGGGGATTCCGTTGCTCGTTCCAGCAGCAATGTCTGCGACCATATATGTGCCACTACTCGTTGCGTCAGTGACCCACAACTCATCACCGTTCAATGCAGTTTTTGCAGTGAAGAACAACTTCGACCCAACAGGCTGAAATGAAAAGCCTTGACTAAACGCACTAGAACTCACACCGGGGTTGACATCTTTAATGACTGCGGTACCTGACGAGGTGCCGTCAGAGAAGAAAGGTTCAGAACCTGCAGTTGGATCTTGTGCCCTAAACACAACACCACCGTTATAAGGGGTTAAAGAAGTAATCCCTCCTGCTGTTGTTCCCGGTTGGATGTCTTTTACCAATGTTGTGCCGGCCGACGTGCCATCGGTGCGGAACAACTCTCGTCCGGTTGTTCCGTCATCGGCAGCGAAATAAACAATTCCTCCGCTAACAGCCATGCTCGCTGAACTAGAAATACCACTAGATGCACCTGGCCTGATGTCCTTTAGAAGTGTGGTTCCACTTGTAGTGCCATCTGAACTCCACAATTCCGTACCGTTGGTGGCATCGGTAGCAAAGAACAGGAAACTATTACCCAAAGGCGTCATGTAGATCGGGCTGGATGATAACGACCCAGCGTTGATGTTTTTCACCATGTAGGTACCAACCGATGTTCCATCTGACCGCCACAATTCCGTACCATTTGTTCCATCGTTGGCCTGGAAATAAGCGATGTCATTCAAGACAACAAGACCACAGGAAGTACAAACAATATTCGTCAATCCCGAAGTGGTGCCCGGATAAATGTCTTTCACTACTGACGTGCCCGATGCAGTGCCGTCAGAAAACCACAGTTCTGTACCTTCTGCCGCTGTGGTTGCCATAAAGAAAAAACCAGCTGACGTCGCTCCACCAAAGTTGCCCATATTGATGTTGCTGCTACTTGCACCGGTGTAGATATCTTTCACCATGTACGTACCAGACTCTGTTCCATCTGTACGCCACAATTCTTGACCGTATATCGAATTCGAGCCAGGGAAATATCCCACTCCGTTGTACATCTGAAAACTGGCTGTGTTGAAGCCGCTGTCTGGTGTTGGGTTGGTGTCTTGCACAATTTCTGCGCCAGTTCCGATGGCGTGTGCAACGGTGTATGCGTTCCACACGGTGCACGTTAAAACGGCGATAGATAAAACGATTGGAAGCGGCGCGATTCGCTTGATGAAATTCACCATATGAGTAGTAATACTACTCATAAAAGTAGTTTTACTACTCTAAGTGATGGAAGGCCTTATTTTTTAGGTGTATCGCCGAAAATCACGGCCATGATGCCTTCAAGCGAAACATCGTTCCATTTCTTCTGCGACACCGGACTATCACCCATTTCAATAAGGACTCGTCCCAGAATTTGACCCATAAACCAGTACACGGTTGCAGCAAGGTCTATCTCTTTGCGGATCCAACCCTTTTTCTGAAAGGGAAGCAATATTTCTGTAATGCCCATTGCTCCCTGCTTTTGCGCAAGCGCCAATGATGCCGCCAATTCCGGACGGGCATAACCGGCCCCCAACGCATTAAGACGCACCTGGCGAAGTTCCCATCGGTCTGTGTCAAAGTGCGTCAACAACTCTTTTCGAAGAACCTTTCGCAAATCATCCTGTGTTTTACACTTCGCCAGCGACGACGCCAACACAGATGAGTCAACGAATTGGGTTGTGCGAAAGCGATGCGTTTGTGCAGCTTCAACTAGTCCATCGCGACTACCGAAGTGTCTGTACAGCGTAGGAACAGTAACGCCTGCTTCAGCAGCAAGATCGTTAACACGAATTGCTGCTTCTCCGCCTTCATCAATGGCGGAAACAGCTAGATCCAAAATTCGCTGGCGAATGGAGTTCGACGTAGGCATCTCCCTACTGTATGCCGAGTTATTCGACGCGCATGCCGGAGATTGCGCGGGCGATGACCAACTGCTGAATCTCTGAGGTGCCCTCGAAGATGGTGTGAATCTTTGCGTCACGGTGCATGCGCTCGACGTCGTATTCACGGGTGTAGCCGTAGCCACCAAGAATCTGGATTGCTTCTTCAGTAACGCGCACTGCGGTCTCTGATGCGTAGTACTTGCTCATCGAACCTTCAGCGTTCTTGAATCCGCCATTACGCGCCAACCATGCTGCGCGCCAGATGAGTAAACGTGAAGCATCGATCTGGGTGGCCATGTTGGCCAACTTGAACGCAATTGCTTGGTTCATGATGATGGGCTTGCCGAAAGCAACGCGCTCCTTGGCGTAGTCGAGAGCAATTTCGTATGCAGCGCGAGCCACACCGAGTGCCTGGGCACCCACTGCGGGGCGGGTTGCTTCGAATGTCTTCATTGCTGGCTGGCCTTCACCGGTACGACCGGCTTCGTGGGCACGAGCCAACTTGGCATCAAGCTTTTCCTTGCCGCCCAACAAGCAACGACCAGGGATACGGACGTCATCGAGAACAACTTCTGATGTGTGCGATGCCTTGATGCCGTGCTTCTTGTACTTCTGACCCATGGAAAGACCCTTGGTGCCGGGAGGAACAACGAAGGAAGCCTGACCACGACCCTTCAGCGACGAATCGACTGCGGCAACAACAACGTGAATGTTTGCAATGCCACCGTTGGTGATCCATGCCTTTGTTCCGTTGAGTACCCACTCATCATTGGCCTCGTCGTAAACGGCGCGTGTGCGAAGTGAAGACACGTCGGAACCAGCATCTGGTTCGGATACGCAGAACGCACCAAGCTTCACATCGTCGGCGGTGCCGTAACACTGTGGCACCCATTCCATGATCTGTTCTGGTGTTCCGTTACCGGTGATACCTGCAGCTGCGAGACCTGAACCCATGATGGCCATACCCAAGCCAGCGTCACCCCAGAAGATTTCTTCAATCGCGACAGGAAGTGTGAGACCTGTTGGATCACTCATTGCATTCATGAGGAAGTCGACGCCATACAAACCGATGTTTGCGGCCTGCTGAACGATGGGCCATGGGAACTCTTCGCGGTCGTCCCACTCTTGCGCTGCGGGGCGCATTACGTCTTTTGCAAACTCGTGGATCCAGTCCTTGATTTGCAGTTGGTCGTCATTCAGTTGGAGGGAAAACTCAGCCATGTCTCAAAGTTACTAGCGGGTAGCGGGAACGCCACAAATAGTGGACTGCGTTCCCATGCTTTTACACAAGGAATTTCAGGAGAATCACTGAGAGCTAGAAACGGTGGGGCGAGTGATGCTCCACACCGCAGCAATTGCCGCAACAATCAACACACCACTCACTGCGAATGGTGCACTGATTCCCACATGGTCGAACAAGGCGCCCGCCATTACTGGGCCGGCAATACGTCCAAACGCTGCTGTGCTCTGCTGATACCCAATTGCTTCACCACGTCGTTCCACCGGGGCAATTTCCGCGACCAATGCACCACCCGATGGACCAGAGAAACCCTGACCAATGGAAAGCAAGAAGAGCGCAACAAACAGCAACACCCATGATGAAGTAACGCTGAGAAACAACAAGCCCATCGCTACCAAAGCAAGGCCCAGTCGCAAGAGTTTGCGTGAACCCAACTTTGCAGTGAGAGGTCCGATGAGGCCACCTTGCACGGCCACCAAAGTGACGCCAACAAAGACAAACACCAATGATGCAGAACCCTCAGTGAAGCCAAACTGCTCTTTGCCCCACAACGAGAAGGTTGATTCAAAGCCGGCGAAACCAAGCATCGACAAGAAACCGACAATTGCAAAACGTTGCAACGCGGGCGACAGTGCACTGCGACGACCATGAGCTTCGTGCACGTGAGTCGTGTCGGGCTTTGTCTCAGGCAAACGGAATATTGCAACAACTGCATTCACTGCAGCAATCGCACCAGCGACAAAGAATGGAACATGTGGTCCACCAAGTGCGGCTAATCCACCGAGTGCTGGACCAACAACAAAACCAACACCGAATGCCGCGCCCATCATGCCCATCAACTTCGCGCGCTGTTCTGGTGGAGCGATGTCTGCCACTGCACCTTGCGCTACAGCAACGCTCGCACCGGATGCGCCGTCAAGCGCACGACCAAGGAACAACACCCACAACGCACCAGCAGCACCCGTGACAACACTGCCGACTGCAGTACCGATGAGCGAGAAGATGATGACGGGCTTGCGACCCACCCGGTCAGAAATACGACCCAACACTGGCGCGAACACCATCTGTGCAATAGAGAAGGTTGCGAACATCAGGCCCACTTGAACGCCATTGGCACCAAAGCGCTCGGCGTATCGACCAAGGATGGGCACCACGATGCCAAAGCCCACAAGGTCGAGAGCAACTGTTGTCCAGATCGTCCAATAACCCGCAGGCATGGGCGTGCGTTCGCGCTTAGCCACGACGGATGCGCGTACCTTCCTTGAAGGTTTCTACGAGATAACCCGCCGCTTGCAATTCATTTCGAATTGCATCAGCAGTTGCGAAGTCTCTTGCAGCGCGAGCCTCATCGAGTGCTCGGCCTTTCGCCAGGATGTCCGCATCCGTGTCATCTCCCGACGACAGGGTGAGACCAAGAGCATCAAGAACTTCGATGACCGCTGCACGCATCGCGGGAACTGCAGCGTCTCTGCCTGAGTCGGTTGCGATATTCGCACGACGCACTGTGTCAAACACCAATGCCATCGCAGCAGGTGTATCGAGATCGTTATCCATTGATGCACGAAACATGGCGACCATGTCTGGATCTGCAACTCCGCCTTCATACGAAGCTGTACGCGCAGCGAATGAATCAAGACCTGCGAGTGCTGCAACACATGAATCGATGTTGTCCTGGCCAACACGCACCGGCGAGCGGTAATGCGTTTGCAACAGAAGCATGCGATATGCGCGTGGGTCGTACTTTTCAAGAAGATCAAGAAGATTCAGCACATTGCCGAGACTCTTCGACATCTTTTCGCCTTCAAGGTCAACAACAAAGCCGTTGTGCATCCAATGATTTGCGAAGGTTTTACCTAATGCAACAGCTTGTGCGCGTTCATTCTCGTGATGAGGGAAACGAAGGTCTGCACCACCACAGTGAAGGTCGAAACCTTCACCGAGAAGTTCGAGACTCATCACAACACATTCGCTGTGCCAGCCAGGACGACCATCGCCCCACGGAGATGGCCATGCAGGTTCGCCTGGCTTTGTGAACTTCCACAATGCGAAGTCAGCAGGGTGCTTCTTATTCCCTGCACCGAACACTTCGCGATCGCCGCCGCCACTCAACATGTCGTCGACACTTTGATGCGCAAGCAAGCCGTAGTCGGGCACCGCTGCAATGCTGAGATACACACCATCGTCGGTGACGTACGCAGCATCGCGACCAATGAGCGTGCCAATCATGTCGACCATCTGCTGCACGTATTCGGTTGCATGAGGAACATCGTCCGGGCGTTGCACACCCAACTTGCCCATCGCCTCAAACCAGACGTTCTCGCACTTTTCGGTGATCTCGTTCCAGGGGCGGTTCTCGCGCTGGGCACGATCAATGATCTTGTCGTCGATGTCCGTGATGTTGGAGGCCAGACGAACCTGGAGACCCGTATAAGAGAGGTAGCGACGCAGGATGTCGTACACCAGGGTGGCTCGGCCGTGTCCCAGGTGGGGCGGGCCATAGACAGTGGGGCCGCAGAGATAGATGCTGACCTTGCCTGGCTCGCGCATGGCGAGCGGTTTCACACTCTTGGTGGCGGTGTCGTAGAGGTTCAGCACTCTGACAAGCCTACGATTTAAGACCTATGTCCACAGTCCCTGAGAAGCCTTCCCTCGACGACATCGAACCCAAATGGGTCACTACATGGGAGAACCAGGGCACTTATTCCTTCGATCGCTCCGCTGACCGCCCGAATGTCTTCGCCATCGACACCCCTCCCCCCACCGTCAGCGGTTCGCTGCACATGGGCCACGTGTTCTCGTATACCCATACCGACACCGTTGCTCGCTTCTGGCGCATGCGCGGAAAGAGCGTTTTCTATCCAATGGGATGGGACGACAACGGCTTGCCCACAGAGCGCCGCGTGCAGAACTACTTCGGTGTTTCGTGCGACTCGTCTGTTCCTTACATCGCAAACTTCACTCCCCCATTCCGCGGAGATCCGCCGAAGGATCACAAGGCAGTTCCTGTCTCGCGTCCGAAATTCATCGAGCTCTGTGAAGAACTCACCGCCGAAGACGAAAAGATTTTCGAAGACCTCTTCCGTCGTCTCGGACTTTCTGTTGACTGGACATTGTTGTACTCCACGATTGATGAGCGTTCACGTCGCGCCAGTCAGCGTGCATTCCTCCGCAACCTGAAGCGTGGCGAGGCATACACGCAAGAAGCACCAACTCTGTGGGACGTTGATTTCAAGACAGCCGTTGCACAAGCAGAGTTAGAAGATCGTGAACGTCCTGGCGCGTATCACACACTGAAGTTTCACAAGACCGACGGTTTTGGCGACATTCTCATTGACACCACTCGCCCAGAGCTACTTCCCGCATGTGTTGCGATCATCGCGCACCCGGAAGACGAGCGTTACATCCCGTACTTTGGCAAGACCGTGCGCACGCCACTGTTCAACGTTGAAGTACCAGTTCTTGCGCATCCTCTTGCACAGCCCGACAAGGGCACCGGCATTGCAATGTGTTGCACCTTCGGCGACCTCACCGACGTGATCTGGTGGCGCGAGCTGCAGTTGCAGATGCGCCCCATCATTGCGCGCGACGGTCGCATCGTTGCCGACGCACCAGAGGGAATTACTGATGCGAATGGTCTTGAACACTTCGCATCACTTGTCGGCAAGTCCACCAAGCAAGCACAAACTGCCATCGCAACAATGTTGATGGAAAGCGGCGAAATGGTGGGCGAACCTCGCCCCATTACTCACCCGGTGAAGTTCTACGAAAAGGGCGATCGTCCTTTGGAAATCGTGACAAGTCGTCAGTGGTACATCCGTAATGGTGGCCGTGATGCCGCATTGCGCGATGAACTCTTGGCTCGCGGTGCTGGACTGACGTGGCACCCCGACCATATGCGTCACCGCTATTCGAACTGGGTGGAAGGACTCAACGGTGACTGGCTTGTGAGCCGTCAGCGTTACTTCGGCGTTCCTGTTCCTATCTGGTATCCACTTGATGCCAATGGCGAAACAATGCACGACAGCCCCATTGTTCCTGACGAATCTGCATTGCCAATTGACCCCAGTACCGATGTGCCTGCAGGATTCACGGCAGATCAACGCGGCGTTCCTGGTGGATTCATCGGTGACCCCGACGTCATGGACACATGGGCAACGTCGTCACTCACACCGCAGATTGCCGCAAAGTGGGAAGACGACGCTGACATGTTCTCGCGTGTCTATCCATTTGACCTTCGTCCGCAAGGTCACGACATCATTCGCACATGGCTGTTCTCCACCATGGTGCGCTCACACTTCGAGCACGGCATGGCCCCATGGTCCAATGCAGCAATGTCCGGATGGATTCTTGATCCAGATCGTAAGAAGATGTCGAAGTCAAAGGGCAACGTTGTTACACCGATTGACCTCTTCGAAAAGTACGGAAGTGATGCAGTGCGTTACTGGGCAGCAGGCGCTCGCCCCGGTATCGACACCGCATTCAGCGAAGACCAGATGAAGGTGGGCCGCAAACTTGCGACCAAATTACTGAACGTCACCAAGTTTGTTCTTGGCTTCGGCGATGCTGACGAAACAATTGCACCAACGCATCACATCGATGCCGCCATGTTGCGTCGTCTTGCTGCAGTTGTTGATGAATGCACGACTGCATTCGAGAACTACGACTACGCACGTGTCCTTGAACGCACCGAATCATTCTTCTGGTGGTTCTGCGATGACTATGTCGAGCTCGTCAAGACACGCGCGTACGGTGAAGGTGGCAACGTAGAAGGTGCAGCTTCGGCTCGCGCAGCTCTGCGTCGTGCATTGTCCACGTTGCAGCGCTTGTTCGCCCCCATTCTCCCCTTCGCTACAGAAGAAGTGTGGAACTGGTGGCAGACCGGTTCGATTCACACCACTGCATGGCCAACATCTGCAGAGTTGAGTGCTGGCCTTAGTGGCGATGCAGACGATGCGTTCATCGACGCTGTGTGCGGAACACTTGCACTCATTCGTCGTGCAAAGACCGAAGCAAAAGTCAGCCAACGTGCTGTTGTCGAATTGGCTGCCATTACGGCATCTGATGCTTCCTCTCAGGCCATCACTGCCGGTTGGGAGGACATCGCAAACGCAGGCTCCGTCACCAACTGGACAATTGCAGTGGCTGACATCAACGAAATTTCTGTTGCTGTAACCCTTGCTCCTCCAGTGGAATAGCAATTTCGGGCAATCGGCGACCTCTTCGGAGTCACCTCGAGAACTACGGTTAATCACGCATGTCGGACGCCATCCAGAAAACTAGCCACAGTGGAAAACAACGCATCTTCGTGTTCTTTAATATCGGACTTGCTGTTGTCACCATTCTTGCGGGCACTGGTTTGCTCTACGCCAACTGGAAACTCGGCAATAGGCAAGTGGTCGCCATCGACACCGTGCCTAATTCTGATGGAAATCTGAATCTTCCCGAAGGCGACCGCACAGCGAAGAATTTCCTCATCACCGGTTCCGACAACAATGCCTGCATCAGCAAGACTTCACGCTTCTACGGCGGATTCGGCGAACGCAGCGCCTACGGAAGCCGATCCGACTCGCTCATGGTCGTACGTGTCAATCCCATTGATAATCAAGCCGCCATCCTTTCGTTCCCTCGCGACATGTGGGTCAAGCAAGCAGGTTCCACGCGCAGCAATCGCATCAATGCAAACTTCAACAAGAAAGATCCAAACCGTCTCATTCGAAATCTGAAAGAGAACTTCGGAATCAATATTGACCATTACATCAACGTTGACTTCTGTGCATTTGCTGCAATTGTTGATGCCGTTGGCGGAGTACGCGTTCCATTCCAATACAGAGCGCGTGATAAGCGCACCGGCTTCAATATTCCTCGAGCACGCGTGTGTTACAAGTTTCAGGGCGATCACGCACTCGCTTATATGCGTTCGCGACACTATTTTTGGTTAGACCCTGCAACACGAACTTGGCGCAACGACGGTACGTCAGACTATGGCCGCATTTCTCGCCAACAAGATTTTATGAAGAGAATTATTCGTAAGGCGTTAGATAAAGCGCGCACGAATCCACGTGTTGCCACAGGCATTATGAATGCAGCATTGAAAAACATCATCACTGATGACAAACTCACGCCACTCACCGTTTTGCAACTCGGTCAGGCAATGAAGAATTTTGATACAAGCACGATGGGCAGTTACACAATGCCCGGCACCGGAACAGTGATTGACAAAGCCTCTGTGATTCTTCCCGACTTTGAAAGCAGTGTTGCCAAGAACATCCTTGCAGTCTTCCAAGGAAAGGCAAGCCTCAGTACCACGATAAAAGGTGCGACCACAACAACCATCGCTTCAACAACGACTACCACTATTGCAGCCATTGCGGTAGCAACCACTGTGCCAAAGTCGGGGTCGGGTAAAAATTCCTCGACTACCACGACAACTGTTCCTAAGGTTGTTATCGACCAAAGCACACGTGGAATTGTTCCTCCGAACGACCCCAATTGCCAATACTAAATCGTCAATAAAAACAGTGTTCTATGCGCTTGCTTCAAGTGCGAAGGCAATGACCTCGGGGATTTCACTTGGGCCACCAACGAGTGCCAAACGTGCACCTACTCGGTTTGCAAATGCCCGTGCTTCATCGTGATCTTCACGTGGTGCAATCACAATCAGCTCTTCCATTCCGTGTGCAGCAGCTTCAGCATCGCCTTCTACCGTTGCCCTGCAATCGGACAACAAGATGGTGACGCGACGACCTGCACGTGACCGCGACAACTGTGATCGTGCGGCAAGTAACGCACCAGCAAGATCCGTGGTGCCATGTCCGCGCAATGTAAGGACATCGTTAATGACGCGCTCGCTCGACTTGGGAACATCCTGACTCTTTGTGACGACAACGTCTTTTCCAAACGCGATCACGCTGTAGTCCTCAGGGTTTCTACTTGCGATAGATGCAGTAGCCACAGCGTTTGTTGCCAGTGGTTGACCACCCATTGAGCCGCTGCGATCTAGTAACAAACAGAATGCAGTTCCGGGCTTGCGCCAACCGCGCACACGCAAACGATCGGGGTCGATGGCTTGTCCACGGCGCGATTCACTAATCGCTTCCAAACTTGCATCGATATCGATGTCACCCGCCTCAGGACTGTACGGCTGTTCCACCATCTTGCCGATGCCGCGCGGCTTGGCACGCCCACGTGCGCCAAGGTCCAACATCAATCGTCCAGCGAGTCGCTTTGCAAGTTCGCGCAGTTTGGGGTCCGTTGCACCGGTGAGGTCTGCAAGCAAGCCCAACATTTCATCTGGACTGTTCTGCATCGCTTCGTCAACGGCGTATTCATCCAGTTCACCCACTTCAGGGGAGATCTGTTCAAAGTTGTTATTGCGTGACAAGTCGCGACGAGACGTTGTTCGCTTACCTGCTTCAGCAACAGCCTGGTCGGCGGCGTCGCCTTCCTTTGTTAGAGGGAGGTCGTGCCCCGGTTCGTCGGGGCTCCAGCTTTTCCCTCGCCGGATTCTCCTTCAACACGCCCAAAGACGTCTTGCCAGATTTCCGTCACGATCTCTTCCGAAGTACGAACTCCGCCCTCACGCACACGCACGCGGCCAGACAGAGCGACGAGCGCAGCATCAACACCAACACTTGGTTGTTCAACTGTTGATTCACGCAATTCAGCCAATGAAACCGCTACTTTTGCGAAGTCAACGGCGCCACGTACAGATGAGCCAACACGCAAGTCAGGATGCACGCGAGTGCGGCGGACAACTTCCACAGCCTTTGACAACCATGCATCTGTCACTGAAGAACCTTCAGTGTTACGTCGAACAATTGCTTGTTCTTCTTCTGCTGATTGATACGACATTGCAATACGACACACACGGTCATACACAGCGCCCGAAATACGTGCGGTGCCAACAGCATCGAACGGATTCATTGCAGCGACAAGGCGGAAACCCTTTGTAGCAGCGATACGACCCAGACGAGGAACATTCAATTCACCTTCGCTCATCACTGTGATGAGAACGTTGAGGGTTTCTTCCGGAATGCGGTTGATCTCTTCGACGTACAACAGTGAGCCATCACGCATTGCAGACACCAACGGGCCGTCAACAAATACGGATGGGTCATACCCCTCATTCAGCACACGAGCTGGGTCAAAGTGCCCCACCAAACGTGCAGGAGTGAGTTCGGCGTTGCCTTCAACAAACTCAAACCCAATTCCAAGACCTTGTGCCACAGCACGGAGCAACGTTGATTTACCAGTACCCGGAGGACCTTCTAACAACACATGTCGATCTGCAGCCAAAGCTGCAATGACTAATTCGAGTTCGCGAGTGCGACCCACCACTTGCGTGGAGAGCGTGTTGCGCAACGATGAAGAATTAGTCATTGACGATGACGCCGCGAATGTTTTCGCCGTCACGCATCGCTTGGTACCCCTCGTTGATCTGATCAAGCGTGTAACGCTTTGTGATCAATTCATCAAGTTTGAGGTCGCCCACGCGATACATGTCGAGAAGCTTTGGAATATCGGCACGAGGATTAAGGCTGCCAAAGATGGTGCCCTTCACTTCCTTGTTCCACATCGCCAACTGAAAGAGATTGATGTCGGCGCTGGTTTCCTGCATTGGTGAGATTGCAGTGACGACACATGTGCCGCCCTTGCCCACCATTGACATTGCTTCTCCCATCATGTCGCCGTGCAACACGCCCGGAGTCATGATGACGCGATCGGCCATCTCGCCCCACGTGAGCTCGTTGATGTGAGGAATCGCCTCAGCCATGGACGAGAAGGTGTGAGTTGCACCAAATTCCGTTGCCTTCTCGCGCTTGAACTCCACAGGGTCAATAGCGATGATGCGCTTGGCGCCAGCCATACGGGCACCTTGCACTGCATTGATACCAATGCCGCCGATACCGACGACAACAACCGTGTCGCCAGGCTGTGTGTCGGCACGGTTGGTGGCAGAGCCCCAACCAGTGGCGACACCACAGGACACCAGCGCAACGGCGTCAAGGGGAAGATCCTTCTCCACCTTGATGAGTGATGCTTCAGCAACTGTTGCGTATTCAGAGAATGTGCCCAACTTCGCCATGAGCTTGACGGGACGACCGTCTTTCACATGGTGACGATGTGTGCCATCGGTAATCATTCCGCCAGTGAGGGTTCCTGCACCGAGATTGCACAAGTTCTGACGACCAGTTGAGCAGTAACGGCAACGTCCACACGAAGGAACGAAGCTTGCCGACACATGATCTCCGGGCTGCAATGAGGTAACGCCAGGGCCGCACTTGACGACGACACCGGCTCCTTCGTGGCCACCAATAAATGGGAAAAAGTCATCCACGCCCATCATGGCGAGGAGTTCTTTCGGAGGAACCATGTCACCCGTGACGAAGTGTTCGTCCGAGTGGCACATGCCAGAAACCTTCCAATTCACCAATACCTCATTGGCTTTTGGCTCGTCGACTTCAATTTCTTCGACGACCCATGGCTGGTCAATTCCGTACAAAACGGCCGCACGTGACTTCATGATTTCCCCCTGTGTAATTTTTCTGACGATTTATTCGTAAACGAGAACGCCGCGGATGTTCTTGCCATCGCGCATGTCTTGATAGCCCTGGTTGATGTCATCAAGTGTGTACGTGTTGGTCACCAAACCATCGAGATCAAGCTGGCCTTCGCGGTACATGCCAAGAAGTTTTGGAATGTCTGCACGTGGGTTACCGGAACCAAACAATGAGCCAACAACCTGCTTCTCCATGAGTGTGAGATCGAGAAGGCTCATGTTTGCGCCACCCATTTCAAAGGCCGGGTGAATGTTTGTGACGACAACGCGACCACGCTTTGCTGCGAGTGCCATTGCTTCACCCATGAGCTGGCCATCGCCAACACCCATTGTCATGATGACCTTGTTTGCCATGGTGCCCCAGGTGAGTTCCTGCAAGAACGGCAACGCTTCAGCCATTGAAGAAACGGTGTGAGTCGCACCGAATTCCATTGCCTTTTCGCGCTTGAACTCCACAGGGTCGATAGCAACGATGCGCTTTGCACCAGCAATCTTTGCGCCCTGAATTGCGTTCGCGCCGATTCCGCCAACACCAACGACAACAACTGTGTCGCCAGGAGCAACGTCGGCTGCATACACAGCAGAACCCCAACCAGTCACAACGCCACAACCGAGCAAGCATGCCTTGTCGAGAGGAACGTCCTTCTCGATCTTGATGCACGATGCTTCGTTCACCACTGTGTGATGCGCGAATGTTCCGAGCATGCACATGAGGGTGAGGTCTTTCCCTTGTGCATGGTGACGTGATGTGCCGTCAGAGATCTGAAGACCAAGTCCCATGAGTGCACCGAGGTCGCACAAGTTCTGGTGGCCGGTGGAGCAGCTTGGGCAACGACCACACGATGGGATGAAACCAAAGACCACATGGTCGCCAGGGGCAATCCAGCTCACGCCTTCGCCGACCTGCTCGACAACGCCGGCGCCTTCGTGGCCACCCACGATGGGAAGGGCGAATGGAAGGTCGCCCGTGGTGAGGTGCTCATCTGAGTGGCACATGCCTGATGCGGCGATCTTGACCAGGACTTCGCCCGGACCAGGAGCGTCAAGCTCGATCTCTTCAACGCTCCATGGAGCATTTACTTCCCAGAGCACAGCTGCCTTCGTCTTCATGACGTCCCCTTTGGTTCGGTCAGTCGGGATTTCAGCCCGACTGGTGTCCCTGAAGATTACTCACAGCCCCCCAACCTTCTCCACCCCCAACATTCTCTTGGGGCCCATCACGCAGGTACTCTCATAGGCATGGAACAAGACACCCCACAGGCCCAGGTCACCGAGCAGGTCGAAGTCATCGAAGCAGCTGTCACCGAAGAACTCCTCGTTGAGGAAATCTCCATTGACGGCATGTGCGGTGTCTACTGAGCCGTCAGGCTCCCCCGCTATGACCCTCACGCTCGAGTCGGCGTGCGAAATGCACCCGCAAGTCGCCTTGCGACCCGAGCCATTCGGAGCGCTGGCCTATCACTATGGCAATCGGCGCCTCGTCTTTCTTCGCCACCCCGACATCGTTCGGGTGGTGCGCAATGCCTCTACCTACCCCACCCTTCGCGATGCACTCGCTGGTGAGGGAGTAGAAGAGCAGCGCTGGCCTTCCTTCGTGAAGGCACTTTCCTCTCTCACCACATCGGAGATCATTCGTGTCCGCTGAAAGCCTTGTTGCTCAAATGAAGTCAGGGCTTGATGCTCCGATTTGTCTCACATGGGAACTCACATACGCATGCAACCTTGCGTGTGTTCACTGTCTTTCCAGTTCTGGTCAACGTGACGAGCGTGAGCTCAGCACCGAACAGGCCAAAGCAGTTCTTGATGAACTTCGTGATCTACAGGTGTTCTACATCAACATCGGTGGCGGCGAACCAATGGTGCGTCGTGACTTCTTCGAAATTCTCGAACACTCCATCTCTAACGGCATCGGTGTGAAGTTCTCCACCAATGGTGCATTCATCGACAAGAAGAATGCAGAACGTCTTGCTGCGATGGATTACCTCGACATTCAGATCAGCCTCGACGGAACAAATGCCGAAGTCAACGATGCAGTGCGCGGCGAAGGCTCATACGACACGGCAATTCGTGCCATGGAAAATCTCCGCGATGCAGGTTTCGGCCAGTTCAAGATTTCTGTTGTTGTCACTCGGCACAACGTTGATCAACTTGATGAGTTCAAAGCACTCGCTGATTCCTTCGGTGCCCAGTTGCGCATCACTCGTCTTCGCCCTGCAGGTCGCGGTGCGGACACTTGGAACGAACTGCACCCGACGAATGCACAGCAACGTCAGATTTACGACTGGTTGTTAGCGCATGGTGAAAACGTTCTCACTGGCGACTCGTTCTTCCATCTCAATGCATTTGGTGAATCACTTCCCGGCCTCAACATGTGCGGTGCGGGTCGCGTGGTATGTCTCATTGATCCGCTTGGCGATGTATACGCATGCCCATTCGTGATTCACGAAGATTTCAAGGCAGGAAATGTTCTTGATGACGGTGGCTTCACCAAAGTGTGGCGCGCATCTGATTTGTTCACAGAACTTCGTGAACCACAAAGCCCGGGTGCTTGTGCTTCGTGCGGATCCTTTGATGCATGCCAAGGTGGATGTATGGCAGCCAAGTTCTTCACCGGTATTCCGCTCGACGGTCCTGACCCCGAGTGCGTTGGTGGCGATGGTGAAAAGTTGCTCGGTGCAGTTCCTGTGGCACTGCTTCCGCGTCCATCCATGGACCACTCCAAACCCGAACGAATCAAGGTCTCATCGTGAGTCCCGTTGCAATTGCGATTTCTGCAGTTGCCGCTTATTTCGTTGGCACAATTCCTAGCGCCATCGTTGTTGCACGCGCCAAGGGCGTTGACATCACGTCGTTCGGCTCGGGCAACCCTGGCGCAAGCAACGTGGGGCGCGCCTTGGGCTTTAAGTACTTCGCAGTGGTCTTCATTATTGATGTTGCCAAAGGTGCAATCCCCACACTTCTTGTCTTAAGCGACCGACCAGCTGCATATATCTGTGGAGCTGCAGCTGTTCTCGGCCATGTGTTCCCCGTTACCCGCAGGTTCAAAGGCGGCAAGGGCGTTGCAACTGGCGCTGGCGTTCTTCTTCCGCTATTCCCCATCATCATGTTGATCTGTATGGTCTCTTGGTTCTCCATCATGAAAATCTCAAAGAAGGCAGCGCTCGCATCAGTACTTGTCGTGCCACTTTCTCTTGTACTCATTGCCACCATCGGCAATCGCGAAACATGGGAAATCTTCGCTTTTGTTGGCATCACACTTCTCATCGAAATTCGACACATCTCAAACATCAAGCGCATGTTGTCGGGCAATGAGAACACCCTCGACGTCAAGAAGTAGCAACGTCGACATGTCCGCCGCGACGTCGCCAGAGATTTCAGGCCGCGCACCGCTTCTCATACTTCCTCTTGGAGCATGGGAACAACATGGTCCTCACCTCCCGCTGGATACAGACACGGTGATCATCAATCGCGTTGTCAGCGAGGCACTACAAGACATTTCATTTGGTGTTGTTCTCGCTCCAACTTTGCCCATCACAGCAAGTGATGAACATCACGGATTCCCCGGAACGCTCAGCTCGGGAACGCAGGCGTTGAAGGAGACCGTTGTTGCGATTTGTCGTTCTGCATCATGGGCCTGCGGTGTGTGCATTGTGAATGGACATGGTGGCAATAGTGATGCGCTCGCTGCCATTAGTTCGGCACTTGATTATGAAAAAATTTCACACAGTGTGTGGTCATTGCCGTCATATGTCGGGAGCGACATGCATGCAGGCCATACCGAAACTTCAGTGATGATGCACATCGCACCCGACTCTGTGCGTTCGTCATTCATCGAGCCTGGCGCCACACAAGAAGTCGGCATCGTTGATGCAATGCGCGAGCATGGCGTGCAAGCGATTGCAACGAACGGAATTATCGGAGACGCGACCACAGCATCTGAAAGCCATGGTGTTGCAGTTCTTTCTCTCTATGTCACTTCACTGCGGAAACATCTCATGACAGTGCAACAACAATGGGCAGAGAATGCATGAGTCTCACCCATCTACTTCCCGATGATCAGTGGTTTCGTTCTAAAAATGGAAATAATCTTCTTGCCGGTTCTCCACTGACTTATTTCGCTGTGACAGAAGCAGGCTCTCGAATCCTTGATGCGATTGAGAATGGCGAGACACTCCCCACAAATCATCAGGCACTCACAGATCGATTGCTTGCCGTTGGTGCGGTGCATCCTCAACTCAACAGTCCAGGCTCCCCTGCTGAACTAACCGTTGTCATCCCTGCATTTCTGCGAGACGTAATGGCGCAAGAACGCCTACAAACATTGGTTGATTCTCTTCAAGGACCCCGCATTATCGTCGTCGACGATTGCTCCCCCACGGAGTTCGCTATCAATGGTGCCGAGGTTCTTCGTCTGACCGAAAACGCCGGACCAGCAGCCGCACGTAATGCGGGCCTTGCAGTGACGACAACTCCTTACGTTGCATTCGTTGACGATGACGCAATCGTGACCGCGGATCAGCTCTGCAATCTTGCTGCACATTTCTTGGACGAACAAGTTGCTGCCGTTGCACCTCGTGTCGCGAGTGAAACCGGTAATTCAGCCGTCGCAGAATACGAATCACTGCACTCACCTCTCGACCTAGGTTCACTACCGGCAGTGGTTCGACCGCTCTCTCGTGTCTCGTACGTTCCAGCAGCAATTTTTGTTGCACGAACATCAGTCATCAAAGAGATGCACTCCTTTGATACGTCGATGCGTCTCGGAGAAGATGTCGATTTGGTGTGGCGACTCGTTGAAGCGGGCATGACAGTTCGTTACGACCCATCGGTGGTGTGCCATCACTATCCGCGGACCTCGATTGGTGCGCTTCTACGTCAACGGCGTGGATATGGACGAAGCGCAGCAACGCTTGACAAGAAGCACAAGTTCACTGCGTCACCATTACGCGCAAACATCGTGATGTTGATTCCCGCTCTCGCACTTCTGAGCGGTTACATCTTTCTTGCGGCAGCACTTGTTCCCATGATGGTCTCCTGGTTTGTCATCACTCTTCGACGTACGGGACTCTCCCCCACAACTCGATCTCGATTAGCAATAACAGGATGGTTTTCTACAGTGCGACTGCTTGCCTCTGCTGTCATACGAGCTTGGTGGCCCCCGGTGCTTCTTCTCGGTCAATTCTCGCTACGAGTGGGAGCAGTCTTCGCCTTCAGCGCATTTGTGCCCGCCATGTATGGCTTAATGCGTAAGAAACCTGTCCATACGTTCGGGTATCTCACACTTCGCATCCTCGATCCCCTCGCATACGGTGCGGGGGTCTGGGCTGGGGTCTTAAGAGAGCGTTCCATCAGATGTTTGTTGCCTGTAGTCACACGTAGTTCATTCCGACTACGGTCAAAGGCGTGACCATCCGACTTGCAGTGAATGAGCCCCGCTGGCTCGCACATGTCCAAGGTATTGCAAAGTCAACTCCAGGTCTGGTCCCCGTCGTCAAAGGCAATGGTTACGGATTCCGACGATGGAATCTCATGCCACTGGCTGGACAACTCAGTAATGAAGTTGCCGTTGGCACAGTCTTTGAAGCTCGTGACATTCCTTCGAATGTGACACCAATTGTTCTCACTCCAACTTTGACTGCTCCGCCGAAGAATCTTCCGCTCAATACAGTGATGACAGTCGGGTCACCTCATCATGTTGTCGCCTTGAACACCGCGGGATGGACAGGCGAGGTCATCGTCAAGCTTCAATCATCAACGATGCGTTACGGCGTCGAACGTGAGATGTTGCAGTCACTCATCTCAGACATAGATAATGCTCGTCTCACTGTGCGCGGATACGCAATTCATCCACCTCTTGATGGCGACTCTGCATCTCACCTCAAAGACGTCACGTCGTGGCTTGATGTTCTTGATACGCGGCTTCCGATATATGTCAGTCATCTAGATGCAGATGCATATGCACGATTGCGTTCCAATTATCCTGATTTTGACTTCCGCATTCGTCTTGGAACCTCATTGTGGCATGGCGATAAGTCAATGATGCAGCTCTCTGCGGACATTATTGACCATCATCCGATTGAGTCGGGTATGCGCGCTGGATACCGCCAAGTCAAGGTAGATGGTCCCGGTGAAATCGTTTTAGTAGGTTGCGGAACCGCACATGGCGTCACGGTGTTACCTGACGGCCGCAGCCCATTCCACTATCAGCGCCAGCGTCTCAACTTGTTAGAACTCCCACACATGCACACATCAATGTTGTTTGTGTCGCGTGGTCGTCCGATTCCCAGCATCGGCGAATGGATTGATGTTCAACAACCTATGACGCGAGTGCAAGTTGATCTCTTGCAGTGGATTCGGTAATCAAAAATTACACGTGAGCAGCAACAGCACGGTTAAGACCGCGCCAACCAACTGCTGATGCACCGACAAGCGGGCCTTCATCTGCAAGTCGTGCTGGAACGATGCGAGCGTTCTTTGAGAACTCAAGACCGCACAATTCATCCAGCGTCTTTTGCGCAGAGTTAAAGAACGTTGCGCCGAAACCAAGTGCAACACTTCCTGCGACACACACAAGCTTGAGGTCAAGCAGGTTGCACACAGATGCAACACCGCGACCCACCATGCGCCCCGTTCGCACCATCGTCTCGTAAGTGGGCTGAGACGGTGGACGACCCGTAATGGCCTCGATAGCGGGTCCAGACGCTTCTGCCTCAAGGCATCCACGGCCCCCGCAGGTACAACGGCGGCCATTCGGTTCAACAATGACATGGCCAATATGGCCCGCATTGCCACTTTCGCCGTCCAGAAGCTGACCGTTCAAGACAATTCCGCCGCCAACGCCGGTGGAGACCACCATTGCCATGAAATTGTCGACACCCTTAGCTGCTCCGAGCCATCCTTCAGCGAGAGCCAGTGCCTTGGCATCGCCATCACCAAATACAGGAAGTCCGGTGCTGAAGGCCAGACGGTCGCGCAAGGGAAAATTTTTCCATTGCGGAATATTGAGTGGAGAGACTGTCTCAATATTTCGCGTGATAGGGCCGGCTGAACCAACACCAATTACTAACGGAATGGATTCATGATGATCGCGCGCACGAATCAGTTGAGACCGCACTGCTTGATCGAGGTCGTCAAAAAGTTCATCTGCTGTCGCGGAATGATGGACCGGCACATTGATACGGTCGACAAGTTCACCCGCTCGGGTGACGAGGCCGACAGAAAACTTCGTTCCGCCAATATCGATCGCAAGTGCTAAATCCATGAAGAGACCATTCTCGCAAATAGAGCGATTGTCTCCACATAAATAGTCCAAACATTTTTGTCCTTGAAGGAAATTCAGTTCATTTTTTCTACGATTTGTATATGAAAAGTGATTGGGATGACCTTCTGAAAAAAGAATTAGTTTCTCCCTATTTTTTATCACTCAAGAAATTTCTTGAAATAGAGCGTCAATCATTCACTGTTTTCCCACCGGCCGAAGATGTCTTTCACGCGTTAGACATCACATCGCTTCATGAAACAACGGTCGTGATTCTTGGACAAGATCCGTATCACGGTTCTGGTCACGCACATGGACTTGCGTTCTCCACTCTGCATCGAAGTGAGATTCCGCCATCACTGCGCAACATCTTGAAGGAACTGCACAATGATGTTGGCGCACAAATCCCTCTTCATGGCGATCTCACATCGTGGGCGAAACAAGGTGTGCTACTTCTCAACACCACGCTGACAGTGCGAGAAGGTGAGGCCGGTTCTCATCAAGGTCATGGCTGGGAAACCTTCACCGATGCTCTCATCAGCGCAGTGAATGCAAAACAACGACATGTGGTTTTTCTCTTGTGGGGCACACATGCTCGAAAGAAGAAACAACTGATCACAAACTCCTTCCATACGGTGATCGAAGGTGTGCACCCATCGCCATTGTCGGCTTATCGCGGCTTCTTTGGCAGTCAGCCGTTCTCAAAAGTAAACGATGCCCTCATCGCAAATGGCCAGAGTCCCATCGATTGGAACATCCCGTCAGAACGGCCTTTGAAAGTCCGGCCTAACGAATAGAACGCACTCACGCTGCATGGGACAGTTGCCGACTGCTGTGGAACAATCAGGGCATGGCACTTGCAAGTCGGCAATCTGAGAAGTCTCGTCAGACAGATCTGAAGGTTGCTCAGAGTGCAGCCAAGGCAGTGCGCACAGTGGGCGTCGATCAGATGGCACTCACTCGCGTCGCGGCAGATGCCGGGTTCTCGAGTGGAGCAATTTACGCGCGTTGCGATGATCGATCAGAACTGATTGTTCTTGCATGGGAGAAAAGTTTCTGGCCAATGCTCTCGGAGATTCTTACTCTGATCATTCAGTCAGTGATCTCCAAGAGCAATGCAAAAGTTCCGCGCATTAAAGAACTGTTTGACGCTGCGAGTTCAGCAGATGCAGTTCCAGATCTTGGAAGTGCGATGGAAGTCGTAGTCGCTTCACGTCGTGATGAGGTCATTGCAGAGGTTGTTCAAAGAGACATCAATGGATTGATGGAAGACCACGGAGTGGGACCTTCCACTGATGGTGCGGATCGCCAAGCCGTCATCGGTGCAATCTCCACGGTGTTTGGTGCAGCGCTCTTGAATTCCACATACAACGAACTCATTGCCGACATCGATCCGTTCCCATACCTTGAAATGTTTATGGTCACGGTGTTAAGCGCAACGAAACCAGCAAAACCCACTGGTCCGATTCGCGATGCTGCTCCATACGTCTTCCCCACCACGTACGACGAAGTACGTGATGCATTGATTTCTGCAAGCGAATATGTCATTGCGCGTTCGGGCGTCCATCGCGCCACTGTGTCGCGCATCGCTCGACGTGCCGGTGTCAGTGTCGGTGCTATTTATGGTCTCTACGAGAACAAAGATTCATTGGTTTCCGACTGTCTTGAAGTTCTCTTTCCACCGCAGACAGCTCATGATGCGCGCACCTGGGCTGGCGTCTTTACAGCCCCGGATCAGCGCGCAAAGGTGACGCAAATTCTTGCTAATTACATGTCTCCGTCATATACCCAGTGGCGTCGATTCCGACTCGAGAGTTTTATTGCGGCACGACATTCAGAAGCCATTTCCCACCAAATTGCTGGCTACGCCGCACAAGCCAGACACACCATCCTTCAGGCTGCACAACGAGCACCACTCACCGCCGACATTCGGCCAGATACGGGAATGTCTTCACGATCAACAGTTCTTGGATTATCTATCTTTGAAATCGTCGACCCAACGATTACCACCCTTGATTGGCGTTGGGTGCCTGTTCGGTAACTCTCACCCAAGAGACGTCACTAGTCTCACTTCATGCTTGAAGAACTTGCTGCCAGTGTCCGTTCCGGCGCGATTGACCCCGTTGACTTAGTCAACGAGAGTCTGCGTCGTATTGAAGCAGCGGAAGAACTTAATGCTGTCGTCGCGTTGTACGCCGATGAAGCGTTAGAAACCGCGCGGAGTCATTCACGTACCGGTGCACTTGCTGGATTACCTCTTCTCGTGAAGGACATGGCGCGAGTCAAAGGACACGTCACCACATCTGGCTCCCGCCTATACGTTGACGCAGCACCCGACCTGGTCGATGACACCGTTGTTGATCGTCTACGCGCTGCGGGAGCAATCGTGATTGGTCGTACCAACAGCCCTGAATTTGGAGCAACAGCATTCACGTCAAACCCCGTCTACGGCGCAACGCGAAACCCGTGGAACACAGAAAAGTCTCCTGGCGGATCGAGCGGTGGGTCGGCTGCAGCATTGGCTGCGGGCTTGTCTCCCCTTGCAACTACATCTGACGGTGGTGGCAGTGTTCGTGGCCCCGCTGCTGCAGTTGGTCTAGTTGGATACAAACCCACCATGGGCGCTATCGGCAGAAATGTGTTGCCACGTTGGATTGAGTTCTCAACTCAAGGGACAACAGGCGCAACAGTTGCCGATGTACTCACCGAAGCATCCGTCACGCTCGGCGAAGCACGTGGAGATTTTCTTTCCGTTCCTCGTGATGGAGTGCACTTCGCACCTGTCATGCCCACTCGAGTTCTTGCTTGCCGCACATTCCGCACTGACGTTGACCCAGATGTTGAAGCAAACTTTGAACGCACGCTTGATGTCCTGGCAGCAAGTGGTGTTGTGATTGAGCGTGTTGATTCACCAAGCAACAACGAAACGATTTGGAATTGGTTCGTTATCTCCACCTCAGAACTCACACAAAGCCTTCGGCATGAAGAGCATCGATGGGATCAACTCAGCGATTACGTTCAGGCGCAATTGAAGTTTGGTTCTACAGTTACCACCGATCAATACATTGAAGCGCAGCGCAAGCGGCATGAAATTTCGGCTCGCTTTGATGATCTCCTCACTCCAGGCACTGTTCTTGTAACTCCCACTGCGAATGCACGTTCATGGCCTGCTGAAGGTCCGCTGCCTACACGTGCAGGAAGCACAGATGACCCAATGGTCACTTTGAATACGCCTGATGCCAATTTCACCGGTCATCCTGCAGTGTCAGTTCCGATGGGTCTGGACGACAACGGAGTGCCCACTGGTATTCACATCACGGCACCACGTTTCCAGGATGGTCTTGCACTAGGACTTGCCGCGCATCTTGAAAAAGTTCAGCCATGGGCGCTCACAGCACCGGGATACACGCAATTCGGCCTCTAACGCAGGCGACTGCTTCATGAGGTTTCCCATCACTAGCGTGGTGGAACTTCATGAAGCTCCTTTCACTCATTTCCAGTGCAGTCATTACCTCGTCTCTTGCGCTTGCAACTCCGATTGCACATTCCGCGACCCCTAATGTTCCTGGACTTTCATCTGTTCCTGCGCTGACATCACTCGCAGCTGGAAATGAACACACATGCATCGTTCGCAATTCCACTGTCTGGTGCACAGGTTCAAATTCTCATGGTCAATTAGGAAATGGCACCACCGCTAAATCCATCGCATTTGCCCCATCGTTAATGACCAATGCAGTGCAAGTCGCCGCCGGTGGATTTACCACCTGTGCCGTTCGCAGTGATTCGACTGTGTGGTGTTGGGGACAATTGGCACTCACGCTTGATCCATTAGCCATTCCTCCTGCACTCGTTCGCACTGACAACCCATCACCGCTACAGATTCCACTCACCTCCGTTACATCAGTTGCCGTCGGCGCAAATCACTCGTGCGCCATACTCGTAGACGCAAGTGTGTGGTGTTGGGGCCTCAACACTAATGGGCAATTGGGCGATGGAACTAAGGACAACAGCGTTGTTCCTGTTCGTGCACATATCGAAAATGTTCGTTCACTTGATGTCGGCGCTGCACATACGTGCGCAGTTCGCACCACTGGTTCTGTGTGGTGTTGGGGATCCAATCAGTACCACCGCCTCGGACTTCGTCCATCTGCATCAAAGGCAATTCCTACTCTTGTTCCGAAAGTACGAGCAACTACTGTCGCAACAGGAGATGCATTCACGTGCATTACGTCGGTCATCAAGCGTGTGCAGTGCTGGGGACGCAACAACTATTCACAAATAGGAATGAACTCAGGACCCTCGCGATACACACCCGTCATTCTCCCCGTGAAGAGCCCGACATCGATTACTGCGGGTAGTGAATTCGCGTGTGCATCAACTGAGGTCAACACCACGTGGTGTTGGGGACGCAATCGCTACGGCCAATTGGCAAATGGAAGCACGATTCGTAAAGCAATCCCACAAAAGATCATCTCTTCATCCTCCGTTGGACAATTGACATTGATTTCAACGGGTGCGTCCCATGCATGCGGTATTTCATCTGCATCGAGCGGCATGTGGTGCTGGGGTCTTGGACTCAACGGTCAACTTGGTGATAGCGGTGGTACTAATCGCACACGTGGCACCGCGGTGTGGCAGCCGGGCGTATCAATGAAATCCATTGGTACTCCGACCGCTGCACGTCTCGTTGTCTCCGGTGACATCGCGTGCGATATCGGTCGCCGCAGATCTGTTGGCACGGGACCAACAGGTGTGCAATGTGGTGACGTTGCAACTGCAGCTCTCGTGACATCGTTGGCGCCGGACGGAGTAATTGCACTTGGTGATGTTCAGTACGAAGGTGCAAACGCTGCAGAACTCAAGGCGAACTACGACACCACGTGGGGACGATTCAAGAGCGTCACGTATCCAGTGCGCGGTAATCACGAGTACATCACAGGTGGCGCTGCCGGGTACGTTGACTACTTCTCCGAAATGTCCCCTTCCTATTGGACAACTGATGCAGGTGGCTGGCGCATCATTGCAGTGGACTCTTGGTGCCAAGGTCTTCTCTTCACTGGATGCTCTGCAACTTCCCCACAAACTCTGTGGCTGACTGCAGAATTGCAACGAGCACACACCGAAGGTCGTTGTGCCGCAGTGATGATGCATCATCCATTTGTTTCAAGTGGCCGATATGCAACTTCCACCGTTCGTCCACTGTGGGAGGCACTCGTTGCTGGTGGTGCAGACGCAGTATTCACTGGCCATGACCACCACTATGAGCGTTTCGAACCTCTTGATGCAACGGGTCAACCCGCTGGCGGAGGAGTTCCACTTTTTATTGCAGGCTTAGGTGGCGCACCGGTGTACCCGCTAGAAACAACCGCAGCAGGAAGTCAGTACCGCAGCAACACCGATCACGGAGTTCTCTCGGTGTCGTTCACTCCAACCACCTACACATGGTCGTTCATCAGCGCCGTTGACAATCTTCCCTATGACCAGGGAACATCAACATGCACGCCGTAGCGATTATTTAAAGTCAGGGATTAAGGCGACCTTGCCAGCAATCTTTCGGTTCTGCATGTCATGCAATGCTTGAGCAGCTTGCGACATCGGGTACGTCACTGGCTCAACAGGGTGCAACTTTCCATCACCGATCTCACCCAGAACATCCATCAACATGCGTGCATTCTCTAACTGGTTACGCAACATCCATGCACCCCAATCCACGCCCACCACGGTGCGGTTCGTGAGAAGAATGTGGTTCGCAGGCAACTTCGGAATTCCTCCGACGAATCCCACCACCATGTACTGACCTCCAGGCGATAACGCCCGCAGTGCTGGCTCGGCAAGTTCTCCACCCACTGGGTCATAGACGAGGTCGAGTTGATTCTCGGACAACTCACGTGCGCGGACCTTGAGGTCTTCAGTAGAAGTATCAATCGCTGCAAACGCACCACGGTCAAGAGCAAGCTGTCGCTTCTCTTCTGATGATGCTGCTGCAATCACACGAGCACCCATCGCGACTGCGAGGTCGACTGCTGCGAGACCAACACCGCCACCGGCGCCGAGGACCAACATCGTGTCGCCTTCAACGATGGATGCACGGAAATTGAAGGCGAACCATGCAGTGAGATAACTCTGCATAAATGTTGCGGCTTGACCATCGGTGATCTTCGCTGGAAGCGGGATGACGCGAGACTCATGCAGCACCGCTTCATCTGAAAATCCACCTGCGCCGATGGGAGCAAATACGCGATCGCCGACCTTTGCGCGCGTGACATCAGAAGCAACTTCAATGACACGTCCGACAACTTCGGATCCGGGTCGGTATGGGACAGGAGGCTTGATTTGATACTTGCCTTCAATCATCAATGCGTCGACATAATTCAGACCACACGCAAGGATCTCAATTCGCACGGAACCTTTGGTCATCTCCGGGGTTTCCATCTCCACGATCTTGAGATCATCGACGGAACCGAGGGCTTCTACCAACATTGTCTTCATCGTTCTGACCGTACTAGACGCTGAATCAAAGGCAATGACCCGAGTACCGTACAGATATGCGTCGTCTCAGCCAGTTGATGCGCTCTTCTGTCTTTACTCCACTCGCAATTGCTCTCGCATTCGTGATTCGGTCGTTTGCTTCTCTTGAACGACCCATCGCCCGGTTCCCTGATTCGCTTGGATACGAAACGTTTCACCTTTTCGGCACCATCGACCGTTTCTGGCCAGTTCCATTTCTCTACTCGTTAGTCACAAGTGACTCAGGTCGGGTGGCGTTGCATGTCATCGTTGGCTCCATCGCCTGGACATGGTGCGCACTCTTACTTTCGAAGATGTCGCGCTATGCGCGAACAGTTCTTGGTGCGGTTCTTCTTCTCGGACTTTCCCCACAGGTCATTCGGTATGACCTTGCCATCTTGTCCGAGTCACTCGGCATTTCATTCATGGTCATGGCGGTTGCCGCAAGTATCAACTTGCACCAGCGACGAACAACAACATCCATTGCCCTTTGGATCACTTCCATCTCACTGTGCGCGATGACTCGTCCAGCCCAATTGTGGATTTTTCTCGTTGTCTTGGCTGCACCTCTGTGGGAATTCATTACAAGCAAAGGCCACCGCATCACTGTGACATCGGTTCTCACCCTCATCCTTTTGCTGATTGGCTTTCTACAGCTTCATGAGAACTCCAACACATCGGCGCTGAATTTTTACACCGTGCTTCAAGATCGCGTCATCACAAATGAAGCACGACTGAAATGGTTTGCAGACCATGGCATGCCCGTATCAAATGAGATTCGCCAAGCCACGGGATATGACTTTGCGGGTCAACTACCAAAAGAAATCTCCGATGTCATTCCTCTTCCCATTGGCCAGCAACCCCCATCATTGATGCGCGTCGGTGGAGTCGCTCTCGCCAAATGGGTCACAGCAGATGGATGGTCTACGTACATTCAATATGTCGCGACTCATCCACACGACTCCTTGTCACGTCTGACATCACTGACAAATGCCACCTTGTCTCCGCCAAATGATGATTTTCTCCCATTAGATAACGGTCCAATGATTCCTCGTGTTCTCTATGGGGCATGGGAACTGTGGAGCGCAATCGGATTAGGTGCGATTGCCATTGTCTTTCTGAAGAACCGAAAAGCCTTTTCGCTCTTCGTTGGCCTCACACTTTCTGGGTTCGGCGTCTATGCGATTTCAATGCTCACATCAGGCATTGAACATCCTCGTCATGCTGTGACATCGGCCGTTGCGCTTCGTTTAATTGCGCTCAGCGCAATCGTGATTGCAATGCCTAAAGCTACGCAGAAGGCAAAACTCGACGCACTCGACGACGAGCTCGCGTAATCAAATGTCCGCGTTCGCTGGGCGGAATGTGATCGAGTGAGTAAAAACTAATCCAATGACAACGCGTCCGTTTGTTGAACATGAGACGTATCGATCGGAATGCCGTTCGCTTTCCGGCTTCACCTTCAAGTGAGTTCACAAACTTCGTTGAGCCATGAGTTGTTACAACTACAACTTTTCGAATATTCGTCAGTAACGGCCGGATTCGTGCTGCACCCTCCGGCAAGACCCACGCCACTTCATTCATCAGAACTCGATCAATCCATCCCTTGAGAATGGCGGGCTGGGCCGACCACCACGTGGGATACACGAGAACTAGCGCCTCAGCCCATTGAATGTCTTCGACGTGTGATCGAAGTTCGGGCATTTGTTGCAACTTTTTTTCGATGTTGCCAACGTGATTCACACGTTCATATGAACTAAAGACTGGATTGAAGTTTTCCGCATACAGATCTCTATGTCGCACTTCGTGATTCAACGAAGCGAGTTCATCCAGTACTCCAGAACGAAGCGCTCCAATAAAGGAATGCTCCGTCGGATGAGCGGAAATAACTAAGACCCTCATAGCGATGATGTCTTCTTTTCAATCGCACTCAGGAACTTCTTGCGACTCTCATCAGTCGAGGTGTCCAATGCATACAAGCCCTGATGGGATGTTCGTGTCTTGCGAGTTCCGCACAATCGCAATGCTCTCGTCAGAATTCGACGACCATTGTCATTCACGATGCGTACATAGAGACGTGGTGACCCATAAGTAGAAACCACATGCACACGCTGCAACTGCGTCAGACCTGGACGCACTCGATCACTCTCGGTGAAACGGAATGCAACTCCCGAAACGAGCACACGTTCGAGCCAACCTTTCAATTGCGCAGGCAACCCAGACCACCAAGTGGGATACACAAAAACAAGAATTTCGCTGTCTTGCACTAACTCGATGTATCGCCCAATATCTGCGCCTGTGGGCATCTCTCGATTCATGTACTTTTCCCACTCATCGCGAGGCATCACTGGATCAAAGTTCTCTGCAGCAAGGTCAATGACGGACACGGAGTGCCCGGCTTTTGTTAATCCACGAACGGCGGCATCACGCATTGCTGAGCACAAGCTCCCTTCAACGGGATGGCAGTAGATAACAAGAGCACGCATGAGATGAATCCCATACAACGGGATTGCCCACTACCGTAATTGCCATGCCCGACTTAACTGGAAATTTCGAGACGGGACGACTTCCAAAGATTGCGCCTGGAACAGTCACCATCACGATTGCCCGAGTACCGAGGCGCCACCACCGTGCGGAATTTGAACAGTGGTGCGACGAAATGCAAGAAGCAGTGCATGAAGCCCCTGGATGCCTAGGTGCCACCATTCTTCGCCCCGAAGGCGGCAGCGATACCTATCAAATGGTGTTTCGCTTCGCAGATGTGTTGTCGCTTCGTCAATGGGAACGGTCTGAAGTTCGTCAATCATTGCGCGACAGAGGCGACACTCTTATTGAGTCGGAACGAGTGACCGCAACAGCAGGCACAGAAGAGTTCTTCAATGCCCTTGGCGAGGTGGACCGTCACCGCAGCAAAACAGGTCGATTCGTTGCCGATGTTGCATGGGTGTACCCCATCGCGTTGATCTCTTCAATTGCGCTTGCACCTCATTTGGCGAAGCTCGCAATATTGCCACGCGTGCTCATTTCAACAGCATTGATCGGCGCAACCAGCAAATACGCAACTGGCCCCATTCGTAAGTGGTGGCGTCGACGTCGTATGTTGCCGCAGAACTCAGAAGTGAGATAACTACTTCGGCTGCGGTACGGCGCAGGCCTTCATCCGTAGTGCACGGGAAATTGTGCGTCGATTCTTCGCGACAACGAAATACACACCGCGAGCAACAAAGCGAACGACCGGCAACGCGATGAACGCACCGCATGCTCGCAAGAGACGTTTGTCAGAGAGACGAAGGATTCGTGCCACTGCAACGGAACCCTCGTATCGAGTTGCATCTGTAACGAACCACACGGAATCCAAAGATTCCACGCCATATTCGCGATGCGACATGACATTCACATTGGGTATGTGTCGGCGAATGAAGCCAGCAGATGCTTCACAAATGCCGCAGTCGCCGTCATAGACAACGACACCGACAGACATGATTTAGGCGTTCAACAGGTCAAACACCTGCTGCGCACGACCTGCGTGGATTGTCTCTTCGCGACCATTGAGACGCAGAAGTCGTTCTACTTCTTCATTGTCTTCAGCATCGGCCCACTTTTGGTAACCCGCATCGCCATTCAATTCGCCCTTCACAATGCCGGCGAACATTCGCGCATCGATTGTGTCTGGCAATGGCACTTCAAGAAGAACCTCTTCTTCTGCGGTGGGTTCCCACTCTGCACCATTTTTGATGCTGATCATGCGTGCAAGTCGACGAGCATGTCCACGCTCTTCGACAGCATTCTTGCGAAGCAACGAAGCAGCCTCTTCATTATTCACGCGATCGGCAAGCATGTTGTAGAACAACTCGCCCGCCATCTCGATGCGATACATCAAAGTGAGTTCGGGAACTTCAAGCTTGGCAACATCAGCAAGTGATGCATTTGCAGTGAAGAAGTTGATGTCAGACATGATGACTTAGTTGACGTTCAGAAGGTCGACGACGAAGATCAGGGTTTCGCCACCCTTGATGACACCACCTGCACCCTGGTTTCCGTAACCCATGTGTGGCGGAATGGTGAGGATGCGACGACCGCCCACCTTCATGCCGGCAACACCCTGGTCCCAACCAGAAATAACTTGTCCAGCACCGAGGCGGAACTCAAATGTGTCACCGCGGTTCCAAGATGCGTCGAACTCGCGCTGTGTGCTCCATGCAACACCGACGTAGTGCACTTCAACATTTGCACCCGACTTTGCTTCGTTGCCCTCACCGACAATGACGTCTTCGATGAGAAGGTCTGCAGGTGGGTTGCCGGCGGGAACTGTTACTTCAGGCTTTGTTGCACTCATAAGCCTCAACCTATCTCCCGCAGCGGGTCAACTCTCGTTCAGAAGCCTCATGGCATACGCATCTGCCTTGAGATACACCTCGCGAGACCGGGTCCATTCCTGGCCTGACTCTGCGTCGTATTCCGAAGGCATGAATTCATCAGGAAGGGTCACAATTTCGATGCCCGCCTTGGTGGCGGTACGTCGACAACGTTCCACATGATCACGATGACCAAGCACTGCTGCACGACCGAGACGAATTCCCACCTCGTCTGCGAGAACAAGTGCTTTGCGCGCCACACCATCGGTACTGAGATAGATGATGGTGCCATCAGGGGCGTAATTCGGAGTAACCGACACGACGTTCTGAACGCCTGCCGCAATGAGAAGGTCAGCAATCTCCCATTGTGCAAAGACCGGGACGCGATGTTCCTGTGCAAGTTGCTGCGTGATGTGAGCAAGCTCTTCGTTCACAGGCCCTGGCAACAACGCGCCATCAGGGGTGATGCGATTGCCAAAAGCAAAGACGAGTAAGGAATCAAACTCCACAGACAAAAGTTAATTGTTGCTATGCGCGAGCGCGTGTACGACGCAACACCGGGTCTGCAATACGCAACGCAGTATCAGCAACTTTCATCACTCGACCTGCAGCACCAGGAGTCTGCGAGTCAATCAGATTGCCCATAACCGACAACGTGATGTCCGCTGCAGCTTGTGTGCCCACAGCAATGCGAAGACCTGGCTTCAACAACCACGGATGACCGATGAGGAAACTGAATCGACGACCCGTGCGCAAGAACGCATCAAATCGCTCGCCGACTTCTTTGTCGTACGTCTCCGATGCAGTCACTGGGTCAGCGATGAACTTTTCTGCTGCCAAGATTCCTGACTCAAGTCCGTAGTCAATACCTTCGCCATTCATTGGGTTAACGAAACCAGCGGCATCGCCGACTGCTACCCAACCTGGACCATGGCGTCGTACGCAGCTCATTGGCAAACGCCACGCACGAGGTTTTTCGATGTACTCACCCAAGGACCATGAATCACGCACAAGAGATGCGTATTGGTCGAGCAATGTATTGAGATTCAATTTCTTGAATCCCTTCATTGTGCTGAGCGCGCCAACGCCAATGTTGACGGTGCCATCTCCTGCAGGGAACATCCAGCCATAACCAGGCACTGCTGTGCCGTGTTCATCGCTCAGGCTGAGACACGCTTCTAAGTGGCGCTCTGCATGTCGCGGAGTTGGCGCATATGCACGAATTGCCAAACCAAAAGTTTCATTCGGATCACGAACAGCGCCAAGCATCTTTGCAGCCATGCCTTGTGCACCCGCAGCAAGGATGGTGAATGGGGCGCGGTATTGCTCTGCACCCACACTGACGCCAATAACGCGATCACCTTCGAGAACAGGAAGTGCTTCACATTCGAAGCGAACATCAACGCCACTTGCAATGGCGACATCAAGCAGATGATTATCGAATCGATGGCGTGGCCATACAGCACCGTGATTGGGGAACTTCGCCGTGGTGGGCCAAGCGAGTTCACGTTCTTTCTTTCCTGCAATCATTCGCAGGCCATCAATGCGATGCGCAACCGAATGATCGATACGCAAATCATTCAACGCAGCAATCGCGCGAGGCGTTAAACCATCGCCACACACCTTGTCGCGACCATACGGACCCTTTTCAAAAAGAATCACTTTCAAACCGGCACGCGCGGCTGTAATTCCCGCCGCTGTACCAGCTGGTCCACCGCCAATAATGAGAATGTCGGACTGCATCGCCCTTGAGCCTGCCAGACAGCACCCTGAACCACTACATGCGTACCATGGGTCACATGGCTTCTATGGATCTCGCCGATGCAGTGGCTCTCCTTCGTCCCTTCGACACCATGGCAGTGCCGCTAGGACCAGGAGTCCCTGGTGGCTTCATGCATGCACTCGGTGAGCGCACCGACTTTGAGAATCTTCAGATTTTTGGCGCTCTCATGCCCGACCTCTACGCGGTTCTTACCCAAAAGGGTGTCCATTACCGCAGCGGCTTCTTTGGCCCCGCTGAGCGCTTCCTGAGGGACTCAGGCGCCTCTATTGACTATGTGCCCGCCGACTTTCGTCGCTTTGAACCAGTTCTTGAATGGCTGAAGCCCCGGGTCGTTGCGACAGCCGGTTCTCCCCCCGTGGATGGCTGGGTCAGCCTCTCGGTTCATGCTGGCGCAAGCGTTGATGAAATCAATCGGGTGATTGCCGACCCCGACCGCATTCTCATTGTTGAAGTCAGTGAGAAATTCCCCCGCACGTTCGGCGTGATGCCTGAATACCCGCATCGCATTCATGTCGATCAGATTGATGCACTCGTCACAACGGACCGCGAACCGCTGAATCTTGCAGATGCTCCTCCAACGGAGGCAGAACTCACAATTGCTCAGCATGCACTCTCGTTCATTCGCTCTGGTTGCACATTGCAGACCGGCATCGGCGGCATCCCCAATCAGATTGCAATGTTCCTCGCAGATGGTGAACTTGGAGATTTCGGAATTCATTCCGAAATGTTCACGACCGGCTTAATGCGCCTTCATCAAGCAGGCAAAGTCACCAACAACAAGGGCAACGAGTTTGATGGCTTCTCCCCCACCACTTTCGCAGCGGGAATTCCTGAGCTCTATGAATGGCTACACGAAAACGATTCCGTGCGATTCCTCCCCGTCAAAGTGGTGAATTCGCCTGAGCGCATCGCAACAAATCGCGACATGGTTTCAATCAATGGTGCGATTGCAGTTGACCTCTCTGGTCAAGTCATGGCCGACACCATTAATGGCAAACAATTCAGTGGCGTTGGTGGACATGAAGATTTTGTTGCTGGCCCCGGTCTCAATTTGTCGGGACGCAGTTTGATCTGTCTTCCATCGACAAGTGTCGTCAACGGTGAACTAACAAGTCGCATATTGCCGCAGTTCCCTGCAGGCAGCGTGGTGAGCACACCACGACATCAACTCGACGTGATCATCACTGAATACGGAGTTGCCGAACTTGAAGGTCGTTCTATTCGCGAACGATCACGCGCATTGGCGATGATCGGACATCCACAATTCAGGGATGAGTTGCTGGCGAATGCGGAGCAGTGGCCGAAGGATTAAGCCCCATAGCGCTCAACAGCGCAATCACGGTAACGAGCGCGATCACTCCGTAGGCAGTGCCTGCCGCAAGGTCTGTAGGCCAATGCGTGCGAATCAGCCACGACGAGATACTCACTGTGATTGATGCGGCAGTAACTAAGCCCCATGCAACTTTTCTCATTGCAGTTCCAGCTTTGGTGAAATACCACGCCATGTAACCAAGTAACGCCACGACATTTGTGGCGTGACCGGACGGAAACGCCAATTCTCCGGTTCGAAGAGCACCCATTCGTGGCCATGACTGCCATGGGAACTCTCGCCCCATTGACATCTTCATGGAACCAGCAAGACCTGTTTCAAATAACAAAACAATGATGAACCCGGCAATCGGTGCCCACGTGCGACGACGCCATGAGACCCACGCAAGAATTGGTAAGCAGATTGAAATCACTGTTCCGCGCAAACCGAAAATCGCAGTGATTTCAAAGAACTTTTTGTTGTGCACCAAGCGTCGAGCGGAACGAATCGAATACCAATCAAACCATTCGAGCCACGAGCGGCCGTCAGATTGTGGCCGAACATAAATTTCATGAACAAAACCATGTTGCATGAAAACGAATTGAGTGAGCAACGCAATGATGACCGTCATCGCAGCCACAGTTGTTATCAATCGGCGTGCGGACATCATCGCTTCTATTTTGCCTTGTCGGGGGTCTGTTCAAGCGTCATCTCAATTCGCACTATGGTGAAATGCATGACGAAAGCTCAGGTAACCAAAGACTCCATCGACCTCGGAATTGTGGTCTGCAACATCGACAATTCTCTGGCGTTCTATCGCGACCTTCTGGGATTCGAACTGCAGGGCACCATGCCAATGCCAGGTGGCGGAATGATGCATCGCCTTCTCTGTGGCACCACCACCATCAAGTTGGTGAGCACTGACCCATCTCCATCGCATCCCGTGGGCGGCCCCATTACTGCGGCATGTGGTTATCGCTACTTCACCATCTCGGTCGGCAATCTTGAAGAAGTGACGCAATCGTGTGTGGACGCTGGACACAAAGTGCAAGTACCCCCGACATCAATTCGCCCTGGCATCACCATTTCCATCGTTGAAGATCCCGATGGCAACTTGGTGGAATTCCTTCAGATTGGTTAATTGATCAACTGCGGCTTACGAAGGTGAAGAAAAAGACACAGTGAGTTTTTCAAAGCCTTCATCAAGGCTGATTCGTGGCGACCATTCCAAGAGCTCACGAGTTTCCGAAATATCAAACCAGTGTGAGATTCCTAATTGATATGCCGTGAACTTTGTGAGCGGTGGCTCGGCAAACGGCTTCAACTTGAAGAGACCTTCAATTGCTGCACCAAGACGTACCGCCGCACGCAAACTGATGGTTCGTGGTGCGCACGGCACTTTGGCTGCTGCACAAATTGATTCCACTAACGAGGCGACCGTACGTGGTTCACCGTTGCTCACCACAAGAGCTTTTCCTCTGAGGTTCTCTTGCACGCCAATTCGTTCTGCTGCCGCAACCAAAGCATCAGCAACGTTGTCGATGTATGTCGTGTCCACAATCGCTTCACCGCGATTCACAAGAGTCAGTCGGCGTTGCAGTGCACGCTCCACAATGCGGCCAACAAGTTGCGTGTCACCTGGGCCCCACACCAAATGAGGACGCAGCGCCACTGTTGCAATGCGGGTTTCATTTGTAACGGCACGTTCTGCAATCGATTTTGTTTTTGAATAGTGCCCCAACACATCATCAATCGCCGGTGGAGATACTTCTCCGTTGACAGGCGTGCGGCTGTACGACACGGACGGTGATGACACATACACGACCCCGCGGCAGCCTGCAGCAACAGCGGCGTCAACAATGTTCTGTGTGCCCGTCACGTTGATGTCATGGAACTCGCTGTATCGACCAATCAGTCCAACCTTTGCTGCTGCATGAATCACCACGTCACAACCAGCGATGGCTTTGTTCACTATTGCGCAGTCACGAATATCTCCGCGAAACACGGGAACATCGAGATCAGACTCGCCACGCTGAAGCACTTGTACTTCATAACCACGACGCAGGAGTTCTTGCACGGTGATGCGACCAATCATTGATGTCGCACCAGTAACAAGAACCTTCATCATCATCTCAGTTGTTCAGCGGCCCATACGCCAAGCGCGGTGCGATCAATTTTGGAGTTATGTCGGCGATCGACGGGAAGTTTCTTCTTAAACAACACGGCAACGACCTCTGGCACAACCTGTCGAACCTTGTCCTCAATCGCCGGATCAGCCGCTCCGTCTGTCTCGCCATCGCTCAATACGACAACGACTGCAGAACTATTGCCTGCCGGAACCGCTACTGCTGCTGCGGTGATTCCTGGCATGAGATTCTCCACACCTTGCTCCATCGGCACCGGGGTCAATTTCGTTTCGCCGACGGTGATGACGTGAGCAATACGGCCTTCAATAAAGAGACCGTTATCAATGTGGCCCACATCGCCCGTGCGATGCCACTCTTTCCCGTTGAATTGGAGACGCGCATCACGATTTCGCGCCCAATGTTGGTCGTATCCGGCAGACAACCACGGACCATTCACGAACACTTCGCCCGTGCTGTCGTCAGCCAATGGTTGCACTTCAGCACCACCAACAAAACCTATCGGAAGAATCATGACTTCCACTCCGCGTAATGGATTTCCGACAGGAACACCGCGAGTCGAAACAGATGCAGGGCGAACGCCATCACTCACAATCAGCATCTCTGTCATTCCGTATGGGCTCACCAAACGAGCGGTCGGAAATGACTTCGCAACATCGTGCAGCAATACATCACTCACAGGTGCTCCTGCAGACATCACACAACGCACTGATGGGAAAGTTGCTCCGTCTTTGATCACATTGCGTAAGGGCGCTGGAGCAGCAAACAGGATCGTGCCATTCACGCCTTCTAACGCATGACGCAAATTCTGAGATGACAACTTTGCAGGTGCAACGACATTGATCTTGGGAAGCGCGACTGCAACACCCCACGCAGGTCCGTACAACGCAAACGGAATGTACGCAGCAGCAATGCCATCAGCATCAGTTATCGAGAACTCTTGCTGAATTGACTGAGCCAAGGATCGCAATTGACCGTGTGTGTACACGACACCTTTGGCTGGTCCGGTGGCACCTGAGGTGTACAGCACTGCTGCTTCATTTGCATCAGTCACCAATGGCTCTGCTTCCCGGACACGGCCACGTGGCTGTGTCATCTCATTAAGATCAAGACGTTGCGCACGATGCGCAATGTGAAGGCCGCGCGCTGCGACTCGTGTGGCGCGCACCGTCAGGACAAACTGTGGCCTGCTCTCACGCAATGCGCGTCGCATGTTGGCAATTCCCAAACCTGGGTCGGCCACAACAGGAATGATTCCTTCAGACCAACATGCATAAATGAACGCGATTGTTCGTGCAGTAAACGGCGCAAGGATTGCAACACGATCCCCGAATGAAACACCCTCATGCAGCAAGTTCGCACGGCAGTGGTTCACCATTGATTGCAGGTCTGTCCAAGAAGTGGTGTGTTCGTCTTTGGCATCAAAGACAGCTACTGCAGTGGGCGTTTCCTGTGCGCGTCGGCGCATCGCTTCATTCAGATCAGGTGCACCGACTGCCGCACCACCCGTTGAAGGAGCCACAGCGCTATTCAGCCATTCGTGCACCAATCGCGCTGCATCAGGATGCTCTGGTGACAGATGACCAATGTCCAAGGTGATTGTTTGCGCATGTGGAAAAGTCTGCTGCATGTCGGCGAGGACACCTGTGTGAAATACAAAATCTCGTGTGCCCCACATCAACAACGTGGGCACCTTGAGGCCATAGGCGCATGCGGCCAATTCATTGAGCACCGGCGCACTGACATGAGAACTAGACGTTGGAATGTCTGCAACAAAATCAGCAATCGCACGACGACGAGTTGCGTTGTTATACGGCGCGTAATAGGCAGCGCGAACGTCATGAGGAATTCCACCTGTGGGCAAGACAGCACCAACAACAAAAGCTTTTGTGTTTGCACAGATTGCATTGCGCAATACTGGCGTGTTGGAAACACGAATTAATCCAGGAACACCAGTGACTGGAATCTGCGTGCCCGTATTGAACAACACCAATTTCTCTACTCGGTCTGCATGTTGCGTTGCCCATCCCAAAGAGACAGGACCGCCCCAGTCGTGCGCAATCAAAGTGACTTTCTCCGTCACTCCCGCAGCATGAATCAATGCATCAAGGTCTTCGATACGAGTTGCAAGAGTGCGTGATCCGCGAGGACGACTGGAAAAACCCATCCCCAATTGATCAATTGCGATGATTCGCCACTCGGACCCGAGTTCCTTCACCAGGTGGCGCCACATATACGACCAGGTGGGATTGCCGTGGACACACACGATGGTTCCGCGTGGAGATGCAGGTGACGATTCAAGGACTGAGAACGTCTCTGTCACCCCGTTGCGTTCAACGTCGTATGTGCGCACCCATGACGGGTCGATGCCCGGCAACTGCCGAACGTTTTTCACCATTGCAGTTCAACAAAGCTGACGTTGAGACCAGAGCCGATGCCCATGCACAGGATGTTGTCGCCCTCTTTGAACAGATGCTGATTATTTGCCATGGTGAGAGGAATCGCTGCTGGTCCGACATTGCCGAGTGTCGGGAAAGACACAGGAACTTTTGCAATATTAAGTCCAAGTTGCGCACACACTCCATCAGTGTGCACCTTGCTCACTTGATGCAAGACATACCAATCAACGTCATTCACCCAGCGTTCATGCTGTTCTGCTTCGGTGAAGCAATCATTCGCTAATGCGATTCCGTTTTCCAGCAGCCCGCGAGTATCAGTCGTCATACGCTCGAGCGTTCCGATGCACAAGTCGTGATGTTCCGTTGCCGCACGGGAGACTCCGCCGACGATGCGATGTCCACCTTGATCTGCAGGCCCGAGAACAGCAGCAACAGCACCCGAGCCAAGAGTGAGCGATGCGAACTCGGCGAAAATATCTTCAGCGGTCGTGCCAGGCATCTGCAAACGACGAATGGTTTCTTCTTGCGTGTAACGGCTGCCTTCACCATCGACGATAAGCACATAGCGCACCTGACCGGAGTCAATGAGTTGCGATGCGATCCAGATGGCGTTGATGAATCCAAGGCACGCATTTGCCAAGTCGAAATTCATGGCCGAAGAGGAAAGTCCAAGTTGATGATGCACTGATGAAGCCATTGATGGCTCAAGGTGGTGCTTGCACACCGAGGTGCTGATGAGGACATCGATGTCAGATGCCTGCACATTGGCGTTCTTCAGAGCTTCGCGACCGGCTTCAGCGGCCACTTGATCAAACGTGGTGCCTTCTGGCCACCAACGACGGCTCTTGATACCTGCGACGTGCTCGAGGAGCCCTGGACGCACACCACATGCGGCATATGTTTCGGCCAATTGCTCGTCAATCCAGGCGGAGGTCACCTCTAAGGGGGCGTCAACGCTCCCCAATGCCACGAGTGCTGTGTTTTTTGCCGTAAACACAGCGTTTGCCATGACAACTCCTTTTCCTTCAGCCTAATGCGAGACTGCATGAATGGCAGAAGAGACGAAATACCCCTCGGTATTTGCATGCCCACATTGTGGGATGCCCTTCGAATCGTCATCAAGTGGCGTGCAGTGCGCCAATGGTCACACCTTCGATCGCGCACGTGAGGGTTATCTCAATCTTCTTGTTGGTGGTCGAATCTCCACAAGCACTGTCCCCGGTGATACTCCTGAATCACTTGCTGCACGTCGTCGATTTCTGTCCACTGGTTCATATGCACCAATTGCAGAAGTGTTGGCGAACACCATCGGCGATGTTGACGGTGCAGTGCTCGATAACGGTTGTGGCGAGGGTTATTACTTGTCGCATGTTCGCTCACCTCATCGCTTCGGTCTCGACATCGCAAAGCGTGGCGTACAGATGGCAAGCAAGTTCTTACCTGACGCCGAGTTCGTTGTCGGCACGGCATATCGACTGCCCGTACTGATTGATTCCTGCGATGCAGTCTTCAGCGTCTTTGCGCCTCACTCGATGGAAGAATTTCAACGCGTGTTAGCACCATGTGGGCAATGGGTCACCGTGACACCAGCTGCACATCACTTGCATCAGATGCGACCGAAGCGCGACGAGAACATTCTGGAACGCGAACGTCGTCGAGATGAACCACCAGAACATGCAACGAATGCTCAACGCGTGCAGTTTGATCTTGATCTCACGGAAGAGGCAGCGCACGATCTCTTCAGCATGACTCCCCTCGTGTGGCAAACAGCAGCAGATGCAGCGCCCGTCACGCACGTGAGCGTTGATGTTTGGGTTGCATCAGGCTTCAAGTCGTAGCGTAAGAACAATGACTCGTTTCGATAGTGCCTATTACAAACGCTTCTACGGTAAAGACGGCGCGCACGATGAAGAGCGCATTGCGTTTCTTGCAACTGCAGTGCACAACATGTCTGCATGGTGGGGCGTTAGCATTTCAACAGTGCTGGATGTTGGTGCTGGTATGGGAATGTGGCGCGATTGGTACAACGACAATTACCCCGATGTGAAAGTACGTTCCATCGATGTCAGCGAACACGCCTGCGAGACCTGGAACCACGAACTGCGCAACATTGCAGAATGGAAACCACAGGGCAAGTACGACCTCGTGATCTGCCACAGCGTGTTGCAGTATCTCGATAACGAGTCGTTTGTTCAGGCAGTGGAGAACCTTGCATCTGCAACGCGTTTCGTGATGTATCTCGAACTGCCCACAAAGTGGGACTACGAGAACATTGTCGACTCACGCGGGACTGACTTGCAGGTCTACAAGCGCAATGCGGCGTGGTATCGCAAGCATTTGCTAGCTCATTTCACCCAAGTGGGTGCAGGTTTCTGGACACCCATCACTGGGCTTCCGATGTACGAACTTGAAGAGAGTCGCTAGTTAGTTCGCTGCGGGGCGAAAGCGATACAACGCATTGCCCTGGCCTGTGTCGTGGAAAACCACTTCAACGGGCATGCCCACTTTCACTGTCTCAACATCGCAATCAACGATGTTGGTCATGACACGTGGACCTTCTGCAAGTTCGACATACGCAACCACAAATGGGCCGGCGTCTTTGTACAACATCGCGCCCTTGCGGATGATTGTGAAGCTGTAGATAACACCCTTGCCACTCGCATCAAATGTTGAGACGTTTTCTGTCCAACACGATGGGCAATGACGGCGCGGGAACCACAACACGGTGTCGCATTCATTGCAACGCTGCAATTGGAAACGACCATCGGCTGTTGCAGCCCAGAACTCTGCGTTGGCCTGTGTGACTAACGGTGCGGGGTTAGGCAATGTGCTCATGCGTCTTCCTGTCCAAGAATGAGAGTGACGGAGCCGTGGCGCGAGCCAAGACTTCCGCCGGTGCCATGTGCAAGTGCGATCTGTGGGTTCGGCACCTGCACTGCTGGATGTGCCTCGCCACGAAGTTGACGAACTGCTTCAATCACCTTGGTGATGCCACCACGGTTTGATGGGTGGTTGTTGCACAATCCACCGCCATCAGTGTTGAACGGCAACTTGCCGAACGGAGCAACGAGTCCACCGTCAGCGACGAACGTACCGCCCTTGCCCTTCTCGCAGAAACCAAGGTCTTCAATTGTCTGCAACACCGTGATGGTGAAGCTGTCATAAATCGATGCGTAGTTGATGTCTTTCACAGTGACACCAGCTTCCGCGAATGCTTTCGGCCCCGACCACACAGCACCGGTATGCGTGAGATCAATACGTCCGTTGTTGGTGTGCTTCACGGCTTCACCGTGACCAAGAATCTTCGCGTTGGTCTTGCCCAACTTCTTTGCAATCTCTGGTGAGACAATGACAAGTGCGCCACCGCCGTCAGTGACAACACAACAATCAAGGCGATGCAATGGGTCCGCCACCATTGGCGAATTCAATACCTCTTCAACAGTGACAACCTTCTGCAAAAACGCATTTGGGTTGTACTGCGCGTGAATACTTGCCGCCACTTTGATCTCTGCAAGCTGTGCAGAAGTGGTGCCGAATTCATACATGTGGCGCTGTGCAGCAAGTGCGTACGAATGAGGAGCGCCCATCATTCCCCACACTTGTTCAAACGCAGCTTCTGGGCCAGGAGAGAATGAAGGACCTTGCCAACCGCTCTTTGGCTTGCCCGCAAGTGTCACCAGCGCAACGTGGCACTTCCCTGCCGCAATTGCTGCTGCGGCGTGACCAACATGTGCGAGGTACGACGAACCGCCGGTCTCCGTGCTGTCGACATATGTGGGGTTGATGTTGAAGTAATCAGCAAGTGTGAGAACACCGAAGCCAGCAGTGCCGTCACAGAACAGAGCATCAACATCTTCCATTGCAAGACCAGCATCGGCGAGAGCACCGAGAGCGACATCGATGTGAATGTCCCACACGGTCTTGTCAGGAAGGTCTCGTCCTGGGTGTTCATAGATGCCGGCGATATAGGCCGCGCCGCGAATACTCATAATGCGCTCATTCAGTCGAAATACGGGGACTCACTATTAGAACAGGTGGAGAGTGGTGAACGCCGAATTGAGAGTGGCTTGAACAATGTGAACTTCGCCCATTTTCGGTTGGCGGCATGAAAGTATTGCTTCATGGCCACGGAACATCGCATCTTCACCACCAGTGTGGCGAGTGTGTATCCGCACTACGTCAACAAACTTGTCCGCAAGGGTCGCACCGAGGAAGAACTCGTATCAGTGATCCGTTGGTTAACGGGTTACACGGCCGCTGGACTCACCAAAGTTTTGAAGAACGAGACTGACTTCAAGACATTCTTTGCAAAAGCACCGAAGATGAACCCTGCTCGCTTTGACATAAAAGGCGTGATCTGCGGAGTACGCGTTGAGGAAATCGAAGATCCGACGATGCAATCAATTCGTCACCTCGACAAATTGGTTGATGAACTTGCCAAGGGAAAGGCCATGGAGAAAGTTCTCCGGTCACCATCGCCCTGATTGCTCCCGAGAAAACCAAAACCCCCGACCCGTGGAGGCCGAGGGTTCTAGAACTTAAGAAGTGCAATGTCATTGCTGACATCCACTACTGGTGGCGGGGACAGGATTTGAACCTGTGACCTTCGGGTTATGAGCCCG
>CALBSD010000075.1 GCA_937927625.1 uncultured Actinomycetes bacterium
CTCCGACTCCATTGCCTGAGTCGGGCGATGTTGTGGTGGAGAACATCACGTTCTCGTACGCCGCTTCATCAAAGCCAGCGTTAGAGAATGTCAGCGTCACATTGTCTGCAGGTACGCGTCTTGCGTTGGTGGGACCAACAGGTGCAGGAAAGTCAACACTTGCGAAATTGATGGCTCGTTTGTACGACCCGCAGACTGGTTCGGTTTCATTTGGTGGCGTCAATCTTCGCGATGCATCCATGGATGATCTGCGTCGCCGCATCGTCGTCATCCCGCAGGAAGGCTTCCTCTTTGATGGCACCGTGCGCGACAACCTTCTGATTGCTAAGCCCGATGCAACGGAATCCGAGTTGTTGGCCGCACTTGATCGTCTTGGATTGCGCGAACGATTTGAGGCATTGCCTGAGGGGCTCGATACCGAAGTGCGCGAACGCGGCTCTCGTCTTTCGGCAGGAGAGCGTCAGTTAGTGGCTCTGTCTCGTGCAGCGCTGGTTGACCCTGCTGTGCTTGTACTCGACGAAGCAACCTCCAACCTTGACCCCGGAACCGAAATGCTGATTGAAGCAGCATTGGAGCGGTTGATGGTGGGACGTTCCGTCATCGTTGTTGCTCACCGACTTTCAACGGTGCAGCGCGCAGACAAGATTGCAGTTGTCGCGGACGCCAAGATCTCTGAAATTGGAACACACGCTGAACTCATCGCGTTGAATGGCCACTACGCCTTACTTGCTGCAACGTGGAACAAAACTCAACCTCATTAAAGAGGGAGTTGAGCTGAATTAGTCACGAGCGACGAAGTACTTCGACTTCGGGTGGTGACAGATAATCGCTGAAGTGGTTTGTTCTGGCTGGTACTGCCAGCCCGTCTCTTCATTGACTTCAATGCCAATACGTCCGGCTTCAAGAATTTCAGCAACCGTTGCGTTGTCTTCAAGATCGGGACATGCGGGGTAGCCCCAACTGTAACGACCACCCCGATATTGCTGGCGGAACAAGCCTGAGAGCGATGGGCCATCTTCTTGTACGAAGCCCCACTCGGTACGAATGCGATGGTGCCAATATTCGGCAAGTGCTTCAGCCATCTCAACACCGATGCCGTGCAAGACCATGTAGTCGTTGTACTTGTTCTCAGCGAAGAGTTCAGCGGCCTTCTCACTGACTGGTGAACCCATCGTCACGATATGGAACGCCGCGTAATCCTTCTCGCCGCTTTCCACGCTGCGATAGAAGTCGGCGATGCACATGTACGGCGCAACCTTCTGGCGTGGGTAATGGAAGCGGGCCTTTTCTGTGGTGCGGTTGTCATCTGTCCACACAATGAGGTCATCGCCATCGGCGTT
>CALBSD010000076.1 GCA_937927625.1 uncultured Actinomycetes bacterium
GCCCACAAAATGCCATTCCACCAACCATGTGGCGATACGGAAGACGTCACCCAGGAGACTCCGTCCACCCAGGCCACAGGAAGAGCCAGTGACCATGAAACGAGGGGCACCAGAACGGGAACAGCTGAGGCCAGAAGTGCAACAGGAAGTCCGATTGTCATCACCAACCCCGCGACAGGAATAGCAAGCGGATTTGCGACAAGTGAAACGACTGGCACGAAACCGAAAACGAGAAGAGACACCGGCGCAGTGCCCAACTGCGCTGCCAATGTCGCCGCCAATACTCCTCTATTACCCATCAAACGGCCGATACCCGCCGATGCCCACGCCAGACCGGCAGTTGCACCCACGCTGAGAGCGAAGCCAACACTCCACGCCAACATTGGATCGACAAAAAGCAACACCACAACGGCACGCGACAAAACGACACGCGCGTTCGCGGGAGATTTCAACAATGCGTTGCTTGCCACCATGGCCGCCATAAATGCAGCCCGCAATACCGAAGGCTCTGCACGTGTCAGCACAACAAACCAGACCAACAACAACATTGTGAGACACCACTTCATCCACTTGCTCCGGCGTTTCAGCAATGGCGCTGCGACTATCAATAGGTATGCAACATTTTGACCAGACACTGCGCAGAGATGCGACAAACCGCTGGACCGAAATCGTTGCAGCATCTCGGGTGATTGGTCTCGATCATCACCAATCACTAATCCAGTGAACAATGCGCGCTGACCCGGTGGCATCAGCCAGACGCCCCTCACCAGGGAACGTCGTATGCGATTCGCTGCTCTCACAAACATTGAACCTTCCGAGAATGTTTCCGATACAGACGACACATTCATTCGACCCACCACATGATTGATGCGATCGAAACGCGAATACAGCCCGTCGTTGAGCGAGCACTCACCCACCACTCTGACTGATTCACCGACGAGTCTTTGCGCAAGTCGGCGCCCCGGCGAACCATACGCCAACACCTTGTATCTCTTGTGTTGCAGCTCTAACACCGTTGATGTTCCGAACGAACGAAAGGTGGGATCTGCACGTACCACAGCAACACCGCGACATTCGCCATCAAGAACGTGTGCAGGCTTGTGCCACGCAGTTGCTCCGTTAGTGAGGCCCACTAACAGCAAAGTAAAAAATATTGCGCCAAGCGAGAGATTATGAAAACGATGCAACAGAGCAACAACGATGAGTAGAGCAAGTGCGAAGAGACGCAGAGATGCAGCGCGAGGAAACCACTCACCCATCCATACCGCCGTCCACAAAACGAGAGCTGCGAAGAGCCAGCGCATTGACGGGCCGAAGCGATGCACGTATCGCGTACCGCCACCCACGTACAGTTGTCCTGTGAGCACCAACGCATCGTCAACTCGAGATTCGCGTTTGCTCCTCCCTGGCGGTGTCGCGGCCACACGTCGGTCCATTCGACGTCGCGGCGGGTTCATGGCCATCGGAGTTGCATCTGCACTCTGGCTCTCAGGCGTTGTGTTGTCGTGGTTTCTTCCGGGAACAATTGGCGGTGCGTTGTCGTTCATGACAATGGTGATGGCTCTTCCTGTGATGCCCGTACTTGGCATGCCTGCTGCTGGTGGCGGTCAGCGACTTCTTGTCGCAATCGCGATCAGTGCAGTGATTTGGTGGTTCATCGGTCAGGCTGTGGCCGCACGTGTCAGCAAACGACCCGTTGTGGGATGGCGTGAATGGACACGTGAATTTGTTGTCCTTGGTCTTGGCTTATGGATTGGTGCAGCAGGCGCACTCATCGTTGGCGCTCTCGCACTCGGCGCGTTCTAACCCACCGTTACTTCATCGCGCATTGCGGCAAGTTTTGATGGTCCGATTCCGGGCACATTGAGCAAGTCCTCCACTTTCGTAAATGAACCTCTCTTTGTGCGATACGAGATGATTGCTTTCGCTGTACTGGGACCAACTCCGGTGAGCGCATCCAATTCGGTTGCAGTAGCCGTATTGAGGTTGACCAGTTTCGATGATGGCGTGCTACTTGGTGCACCCGAACCTGCAGGAAGAGTTGTCGAGCTATTGCGATGTGGACGGAGCCGTGGCGCGACAGTGATTCGAGGTCGTGACACTTTCTTTAGCGGCACATAGACCTGTTCAGTATCCACAATGGTTTGCGCAAGATTGATGGATTCCAGATCTGCATTGCGCAAAGCACCACCCGCTGCAGAAATTGCATCGACGACTCGTGCTGACGACGACAGTTGATACACACCGGGAGATTCCACAGCACCTGCAACATGCACTTTTACTTGGGCGGGCGGCAGGGACACATGGGGCTGAGTAGACACTGTCGTCACAAGTGGAACGTATGAATCAATGGGGACAGGTGATGGTTTCAGAATGAACCACGCAACCCCTGCAAGAACGAGAGCGGTTGCACCGCCAGTCATCAGCCGACGAGGACCAATAAATGCGATCCAATGGCGGATGCGCTGCAACACCTTTTCAATGTCGATGTTTTCCATAGCCCCATGTGCGCGTGCACAGTGAAGAAACGGCAGATGGATTAGAACAAACGTGCGGTGAGTTGCTTGCGATACTTCGCAGTGCGCGGATCTTCCGCACCCATTGTCTGCAAGATGTCGAGATACTCCTGACGAGCGGTCTCATCATCCTTCACTCGTTCTAAGAGCGATGTGAGCTGTTCATCCAAGTCGTCAACAGGGTTTATAGAAAGTCGCGCAGCTGCAGCAATGCGCCGAACTCTCGCGGTTTCGGGCAAACGAGCCAGAAGCGAGAGTGCTTCTTCAGCGCCACCGGTACGCACAAGGAATTCAGCAAGCGAACACACGGCATCTTCATTGCCGGGCACCAACGCCACAGCATCACGCAAGGACTCTTCGCTGCCTTGCTGCAGCAATTCCAAAACGCGCACTTGAGTGGGATCAGGCAAAAGAGACGTGATCAAGTTCTGAATCATGTGTTCTGGCTGTGCGCCGGTGAATGCATCGAGTGGTTGACCGTCTTTGAAGATGACCACTGTCGGGACAGATTGAATACCGAATGCTTGCATGAGCCCAGGGTTTTCATCGATATTGACCTTGGCGAGCACCACTTGACCACCTGTTGCATCGGTGGCCTTTTCCAACATGGGCGTGAGGGTCTTGCAGGGGCCACACCATGGCGCCCAGAAATCCACCAGGACGGGTGCGGACTTCGACTTCTCGACAACATCGGTCTGAAAACTGGCGTCGGTGACGTCTACTGCCATGAGGGCACGATACAGGTAGTTTCAGAGGCGTGACTCTTCCTCATGGCATCAGCGACAAGGTCGAAAGTTGGCTTGAGGCCAACATCCCCGGAGCCACTGCTCCATTTGCGTACACGCAAATTGCAGGCGGACATTCAAACCTCACCTTCAAAGTGGATGATGCAGCAGGACACTCCTATGTATTGCGTCGCCCACCATTGGGCCATCGTCTTGCCAGCGCACATGACATGTCGCGCGAGCATCGCATCATCGCTGGGCTGGCCGGCAGCAATGTTCCTGTCGCCCCTGCTCTTGGTCTTTGCACAGACGAAACTGTCAATGAGGCACCGTTCTATGTGATGTCTTTTGTTGACGGATACGTCGTGCGTGAGAAGTCGCTTGCTGAATCACTTCTCGGTGTAGACGGATGTCGTCGAGCAAGTGAATCCATCGTTGACACAATGGCCGCCATTCATGCCGTTGACTTAAAGGCCGCTGGTCTTGATGATCTGGGTCGTCATGAGGGCTACATCGCACGTCAGCTCAAGCGCTGGCACGGCAATATTTTGGAACAGCGAACACGCGATCTTCCTCTCGTGGATCAGGTGTACGAAGGTCTATTGGCTCGTATCCCCGAACAAGGCGCTGCAACGTTGGTGCATGGCGATTACCGCCTTGATAACTGCATGGTTGACGCACAAGGAAACGTGATTGCGGTTCTCGACTGGGAAATCTGCACACTCGGTGATCCCATGGCAGACCTTGGTTTGCTCATGGTGTACTGGACTGGCCCCGATGACGAAGCAAGTGCTTGGTCGAACAGCGTGAACACTGCACCAGGGTTCCTGAACCGTGCTGACCTTGCTACTCGTTATGCGGAAGTATCCGGGCGCGACATCTCGCAACTCGACTTCTACGTTGCATTTGCCTACTGGAAGCTCGCATGCATTCTTGAAGGTGTGTATGCGCGTTACTTGGGTGGAGCAATGGGACAAAAAGATCCAGCAGAGCTTGAACCTTTCCGTCTACAAGTAGAGGGCGCCTCTCAAAAGGCCGCGGCCACACTCGAGCGATTGAAATGAGCACCAACGGACTCCCCTTCACCGTCAAAGGCACACTGCCCGACCTCAAAGACCCAACATTGATTGTGATGTTGAGTGGGTGGATTGACGCAAGCGGTGCAGCCTCTTCAGCGATGTCACACATCATCACTGAATCCGCTGCACGATCACTGATCGAATTTGATGCAGACACGTTTATTGATTTCCGCGCACGTCGTCCGTTCATGGAACTTCGCGAAGGCGTGAATACTCGTATTGTATGGAACCTTCCCGAACTGCAGGTTGGTACCGACGACAACGAACGAGATGTTTTGCTGCTCACTGGTCCGGAACCCGACATCGCATGGAATGCATTCGCCGAAGCCGTTGCCGGCCTTGCCAAACAGCTCAACGTTTCAAAGTGCATCGGTTTGGGTGCATATCCATTCGGCGCACCCCACACGCGGTCCGTCGGACTCACGGCAACTTCGCCGGACCCCTCCATCATTGACCGACTCACGTTGTCGAAGAACTCTCTCGATGCCCCCGCTGGTGTTGAAGCAATTATCGAACACGCCATGCATCGCATAGGCATTCCTGCCTTCTGTTTATGGGCACAGATTCCTCATTACGTCTCGTCCATGGCCTATCCCGCAGCCAGCGCAGCCCTCATCGATGCTCTCTGCCTAGAGACAGGCCTGTCCTACGACACAGCGTCTCTTCGCCAAGAGGCGGTGGTGCAGCGCGAGCGCCTGGACCAGCTGGTGAACAACAACCCCGACCATGCCGAGATGCTGGGCAAGTTAGAAGAGGCGTACGACGCGCTCCATGGGGTAGGTTCAGGTGAACAAGACTCACCTCTCGAGATACCGAGCGTGGAAGACTTGGCAGCAGAAGTCGAGCAGTTCCTGCGCGACCAACAACCCGGAGGGTGACATGAAAGTAGACGGCGGACTCGGATCGGACCTCTCGAAGGTTCCACAATCAGCCAAGGAACTTGAATCGGCTGGATACGCCGGTGCGTGGACAGCAGAAACTGC
>CALBSD010000077.1 GCA_937927625.1 uncultured Actinomycetes bacterium
CCGATAGCGTTTATTAACGGAAGGGTGCCAGAGCGGCCGAATGGGACTGTCTCGAAAACAGTTGTGGTGTCACAGCCACCGCGGGTTCAAATCCCGCCTCTTCCGCCATTGCGACCCGGCTTCGGCCGGGTCGTTTTTGTTTATGGCGGCAGACGGACTCACTTATAGATTTGTTGTAGCAAACTGAGCGCATGAAAATCTCACTTCGCCATCAGCCCGCCTATGCCATTGCGCGCGTGGAACTTGATCCGAATGAATCCATTCAGATGGAATCGGGTGCACTTGTGGCGCATTCCGCTGGTACGACATTGACATCAAAAATGGAAGGTGGCTTCATGAAGTCACTGAAGCGCGCCGTGATGTCAGGTGATTCCTTCTTTATGTCGACAATGACGGCGAGCCCACAAGGGAGTTGGGTGGACATTGCACCAGGACTGCCTGGCGACATCATCACGTTGCCTGTCACACCCGATGCTCCATGGATGTTGATGCGCAGTGCATGGCTTGCATCCGGAACTGGTGTCACGCTTGATTCAAAGTGGGCCGGCTGGGGAAATCTTCTTGGTGGTGAAGGTGGCTTCGCAGTTCTTGCGCAAGGTCAAGGTGATGTTCTTGTCAACTGTTATGGCGCACTCGATGTGTACGACCTCGATGGAACAAGTTCAATCACAATTGATTCGGGTCATCTTGTTGCATTGCAATCAAGCTTGACTGCAGTTCTTCGCAAGTCTGCATCTGGTTGGATGAACACCATTAAGTCAGGCGAAGGACTCGTGTTTGAAATCTCCGGAACAGGCCGTGTGTATGCGCAATCACGTAATCCGAATTGGTTTGATCAATTTGCAAACGCAACGCACACGCATGCGGGTCGCTAGCAAGCTTTTTCTTGCCAACTAACTTTCGCTGAAATCAGGTATTTGTTCACGGCGTTGTTGACACACTCATTCACGCCATAACCGGTGTGTTGATTTGCAGTGACAACGATGAGGCGTCCGTCTTCAAGAGCGTCGGCCATCTTTCGTGAACTTGCAAGTGGAGTTGCTGGGTCACCTGTTGTTCCAATGACAACAATCGTTCCTGCACCTTTGCCGGTGATGTCAATACGTGGATCTGGTTTTGCTTTCCAGAAAGCACATCCGTAACCACCGGTAAATCCATGTGCCAAGCGCGGTGCTGCAGCCTCAAACTGTGGCAGGTACGCATCGGTGGCTTCAACAGTCAGTGGACCCGGATCGTCTTGACACAAGATGGCGTAGAACGCTTCGAGTTCATTGCCGTATGTGCCATCTGGTTGACGTTGGTAGTACGAGTCGTACAAAGAAAGAAGTCCAGCGCCATCGCCCTTCTGTGCTGCAGCGAGCGCAGATTCAAGTTCTGACCAAGAAGTGGATGAGTACATCGCTTCCGAGATGGCAGTGAATGCAACAGATTGGTTGACTACGGCTCGATTGTCACTGACGACAAGTGGGTGCTTGTCTAAATCCTGAATTAACTTGTCGTATGCAGCCTCTGCATTGCCTTTGTTATAGAACGCGCAGGTGGGACGCGATGAACATTCAGCGAGGAACTTGTTGAACTCGCTGTTGAATCCCTTCGCCTGATCAAGGCCAGCCTGCATGTATCCCGCATTCGGATCCACTGCGCCGTCAAGAACAGCGGCACGAACTGTCATGGGGAACATGGTTGCCCATGTTGCACCAAGTTCACTTCCATAGGAGAAACCGAAGTAGGTAATCTTCTCTTCTCCCAATGCAGCACGAATTGCGTCCATATCGCGAACGGTGTTGTTAGTGGAGACATACGGAAGAATGTCGCCACTGTTCTTCTGACATTCCTCAGAGAACAATCGGGTCGCATCAATGAGAGCTGTTTTTTCTGCGTTGGTTTGTGGAGTGGGATCTGCTGTGAAGTACTTGTCGTAGTTATCGATGCAGTCGACAAACGGAGTCGACTCGCCGGTACCTCGTGGGTCCCATCCGATGATGTCAAACGCTTCAATAAGGTCTCCACCGAAATATGAAGTGGTGTTCTCTGCAAGGAAGGTGCCACCAAAACCTGGCCCGCCTGGGTCTACCAGCATGGAGCCGATGCGCTTGTTGGGGTTTCCAGCGGGGTGTTTGACGAGTTTGAGAGTGAATTGCCCAACGGAAGGCTTGTCATAGTCGTACGGCACCTTAAAAGTGGCGCACATTGTGGATTCGAGACCGTTGTTCTCACACGGCTTCCAGTCGATATGGCCACCCTGTGCGGGCTTGACCAACGTGGCAACGGGGTGAGTGGCCACATTCGTGGAATCAGACGATGAAGCGGACGAACATCCCGCCAGCGAGACGAACAAAAGGGAAGCAATCAATGTTTTGCGCAGCACGGGAAAGACACTAGGCGCAGGTTCACCCGTAGCCTCAACGGGGTGCGAATGGGTCCTCACATGCTTCTCCCCGGCGATGCCGATGCTGTGAAGGGTGCACGTATGAAGCGTGCATCTCTTCGACGTGCATGGCAATTCTCGTCACCATATAAATGGCAGATCATTGGGTTTCTTGGTGCAATCGTCGCATCGGCATTGATTGCGCTGGCGCCCGCACTTTTGTTCCGCACAATCCTTGACCGTGCCATCCCCGATCAGAACCGCGGACTCATCACCACGTTGGCCATCTTTTTGGTCGTTGCGGCCATTGCCGATGCTGCTTTAGCAATCACACAACGTTGGTTGAGTTCCTCCATCGGTGAAGGTCTCATCTATGACCTTCGCGTGGCATTGTTCGACAAAGTGCAGCGGATGCCTATTGCATTCTTTACGCGTACGCAGACCGGCGCACTCATCAGCCGACTCAACAGTGATGTTGTTGGTGCACAAACCGCGGTGACGTCAACACTCGGAAGTGTTGTATCCAACATCGTTGTGCTCTTGACCACGTTGGCAACAATGTTTGTTCTTGAATGGCGTCTCACGTTGTTGTCGCTTGTTGTGTTGCCTCTGTTTATTGCGCCAGCAAAACGAATGGGTTTGAAACTCGGCGGTATTGCTCGCGAGCAAATGGAACTCAATGCGCAAATGAATACGCAGATGAGTGAACGATTCAATGTCGCTGGTGCGATGATCGTGAAACTCTTCGGACGACGTGAGCGCGAAGTCGATACGTTTGCATCACGCGCCTCGGGCGTGCGTGACACCGGAATCAAAGCCGCTCTGTACGGTCGCGTGTTTTTCGTTGCACTCGGCTTGGTTGGTGCCATGGGTGCCGCCGCTATTTATGGCATTGGCGCACAACTCGTGGTGTCCAACACAATTACCCCAGGAACATTGGTTGCTTTGGCCACATTGGTCACGCGCATCTATCAGCCGCTCACTGGTCTTACTAATGCTCGTGTTGAAGTGATGACCGCATTCGTTTCGTTTGATCGAGTATTTGAAGTTCTCGATGCGCCTGTCTCCATCTTTGATCGTCCAGGCGCAATTGATCTTGTTGACCCTCGCGGTGAAATTGAATTCAAGAATGTGGTGTTCCGTTATCCGCCAGCATCGGATTCATCTGTTGCATCTTTAGAGACACCAGGTGGAACATCAGGTGATCCTGACGTTGATGTCTTGAAGGGAATCACCCTGCACATCGCACCAGGTGAGACTGTGGCCGTTGTGGGTTCCAGCGGATCTGGCAAGAGCACGATGGCAACACTTGTGCCACGTCTGTATGACGTCACTTCTGGTGCTGTCCTCATCGATGGCCATGATGTTCGCGACCTCACCGGCGATTCTCTCCATGATGCAATTGGTGTAGTTACGCAAGACCCACATCTCTTTCACGAGACCATCAAAGCCAACTTGCTTTACGCACGTCCTGATGCAACTGATGAAGAAGTAATTGCAGCCTGCGAAGCTGCTCGTATTCACTCCACCATTGCGTCATTGCCCGATGGATATGACACCTACGTTGGTGAACGCGGTTACCGACTCTCTGGTGGAGAAAAGCAACGCGTCGCCATTGCACGTATGTTGCTGAAGAACCCCGCAATCATGATTTTGGACGAAGCCACCAGCCATCTCGACAATGAGAATGAATCATTGGTACAAGAGGCACTTGAGGCCGCATTGCATGGCAGAACAGCTCTTGTCATTGCGCATCGTTTGTCCACCATTCATGACGCCGACCGCATTGTTGTTGTTGATAATGGCCGCATTGTGGAACAGGGCACTCACGAAGCCCTCATGGCATTGGACGGTGCATATGCATCCCAGGTTCGCGCTGGCGGAACTTTCGGTAGCGCCGCGCCGACTATCTAGAGTGTGAGCAATGCCTGCAGAGATTGAATTCGTCAACGGAGTCCCGTCCTTCACCGTCGGGCAATTTGCCGGCATCTTGAATCAAGTGATGAGCGCGTCGTTTGACGATGGTGTGTGGGTGGAAGGTGAGATTGAAGGGCTGAAAGCTCCGAATCCTCACGCGTATTTTTCTCTCATTGAAAATGT
>CALBSD010000078.1 GCA_937927625.1 uncultured Actinomycetes bacterium
CAGCGCGTCACCGCATGATCATTCTGTCGACGTTGATTGCGTCGATACCGAGCCCGTCGAGTGGTTCTTTACATCTCGGACCGTTGCGCCTCAATGCCTATGGGCTGATGATCGCGATAGGTGTCATCGTTGCTGTGCGAATTGCAGGGCGGCGCGCAGAGTCGCGTGGTATTGGCAGCGTTGATGATTTTTCTTCCATTGCAATGTGGGCAGTGCCTGCAGGTGTCATCGGCGGACGGCTGTATCACGTGGTCACCGACATCGAACGTTTTCGAGGCAACTGGTCTGAGGCGTTCATGATCTGGCATGGCGGCCTTGGTATTTGGGGTGGCGTTGCGTTGGGAGTCAGTGTCGGCTTCTGGCGTGCACGTGTTCGCGGACTGAACGCTTGGGCAATCATTTCGTGTGCTGCTCCTGGCATCGCAATTGCGCAGGCGATTGGTCGTTGGGGCAACTGGTGGAACCAAGAACTCTTTGGTCGCCCAACAACTTTGCCGTGGGCATTGCGCGTCTCCGATGCGGTGGCCATAAAGGCCGGCGAAGTTGCTGGCACAACGTTTCACCCCACCTTTTTGTATGAATCGTTAGGGTGTGTCGTGCTGGCAGGACTGCTGATCTTGATTGAGCGAAAGATCCAACCAGCCCCCGGTCGGCTTTTTGCGTGGTACGCCGCCGGTTACACCGCAATGCGTTTCTTCATAGAGGGTCTCCGTATTGACCCTGCCCATCACGCGGGCGGGCTTCGGCTGAATCAGTGGGTATCCATTGCAGTTTTCAGTATCGCGGTGATTTTCTTGATTGTTGATGCTCGGCGTTCTCACGAGGCTTCGCCAGCGTCTACGGTCACAGACCATGAGTGAAGTTCTCTACGAAGTCATCGAGCCCGGTATCGCGCTCATCACATTGAATCGCCCCGAGCGTTTGAACGCTTGGACTGGTCGCATGGGAGTGGAGTATTTCAATGCCATCGATTCAGCAGTTGCTGATGACAAAGTACGTGTCATCGTCGTGACCGGTGCGGGTAAGGGTTACTGCGCAGGGGCAGACATGGGAACCTTGCAAGGAATCCCCACCGAGAAATCTTCAGACGGTCAAGACGACAGCAACATTCTCGAAGGTCGTATGCAGGATGAGATCACACGTATCTCTAAGCCAGTGATTGCTGCGGTGAATGGCGCGGCCGCTGGTCTCGGTCTTGTGCAGGCGTTGATGTGCGATATGCGTTTCGCAGCAGATACGGCAAAGTTCACTTGTGCATTCTCAAAGCGCGGACTCATCGCTGAATATGGCATCTCGTGGGTATTGCCTCGCCTTGTTGGTCAAGCGAATGCGCTTGACCTCTTGATGTCGAGTCGCGTCGTGATGGCTGCCGAAGCACAGCAATTGGGAATGGTGAACAGAGTGGTTCCCGCTGACCAATTGATGGATGTTGTGATGGCGTACGCATCAGACCTCGCGATGAATGTGTCGCCTTCGTCTATGTCTGTCATGAAGCGTCAGGTCTATGGCGACTATGACAAGGACGTCTCGACAGCCAGCTTGGATGCATTGAAGTTGATGGGGCAGTCGTTCACCCGTCCCGACTTCAAAGAGGGCGTGGTCAGCTATTTGCAGAAGCGCCAGGCAGATTTCCCGCCTGTCGACCCTTCCGCATAGCCCCAAGACCCAAACGGGCGGGGGTGTCCTCCTGCTCGGCTCGTAGGCTTAGACACTGTGACCC
>CALBSD010000079.1 GCA_937927625.1 uncultured Actinomycetes bacterium
GCGTGTGCAACACACGACCGCTACATGGTGCAGCGAAGTACAACTCAAGGTGACGCTGCGTGTTCCATGCGAACGTTGCAACACGACCCGTTGCCGAGATGCCCAATGTGTCAAGCGCAGTAGCAAGGCGACGCGTGCGGTCTGCCCATTCGCCATAGGTGATGCGCTCGCGACCCGTTGCGGTAGCTGTCACGATTGTCTTTTCGCGGTGGTACTTCTCTGCGCGATCAAACAAATAGTTGATGGTCAACTGGGTTGGCTGCATTAAGCCCTTCATAATGTCCCCCTGCGAACGGGTGGCTGATGCCACGGATATTGAAAACCGTAGCAATTTGACCTCTCTCCCTGAGAGCCTGCACAGGAAGTCTCTGCGGGTACCGTTCATGGCATGCGTCGCCTAATTGTGGTCATCACTTCCCTGCTCTTCACAGCAGGGACTATTGGCAGCAATATTGGCCCGGCACTGGTGGACAATCACCCCAACCTCATCATCGCCCTCAGCGCTCGTAACCGAAATCTCTTTGGTGCTGTCCCGTACATTCAGCCACTGCCCTTCTTCCTCATCGGGTTCTTCCGTCTCCTTGCCGCAGCCGTCGCCTTGTTCTTTGTCGGTCGCTGGTACGGCGAGCGTGCACTTCGATGGACAGAAGCTCAAGTCGGCGAAATGCCTCGTATCTATAGGTGGACAGAACGCGCCACCGTGCGTGCTGGATGGCTGGCGGTTCTCCTCATGCCTGGCTCCAACATCGTGTGCATGTTGGTCGGCCACTTGCGCATGACACCGAAGAAGTTCTTCTCTCTCATCATTCCTGCCATTGCATTTCGCCTTACCTGGCTGTGGTTTGGCGGCAAAGCATTCGAGGACCAGATCAAATCCGCCCTCAACTGGATTGACAAATACCAGTGGTGGGTCGTCGGCATCCTCTTTGGCATCTCGTTCTTCCAAGCATCACGCAAGAAGTCACCCGGCGCGCCAGAGGTGTGAACTGAAAAGTCCCCGTAGGCTCACCACCTATGGCACAGACATCATTCGGCGGCACCCCCGTCAACACAGTCGGCGATCTTCCAGCACCTGGTCAGACGCTTCCTTCATTCACACTCACCGGTGGCAACTTGCAGGACTTCAGCAACGCTGATGTTGCTGGCAAGCGCGTCATCTTCAACATCTTCCCAAGCGTCGACACACCAACATGTGCACAGAGCGTTCGCCAGTTCAATGAACTCGCATCATCGCTCGACAACACAGTTGTGTACTGTGTGTCCGCTGACTTGCCATTCGCACAGGGTCGCTTCTGCGGTTCCGAAGGCCTCACCAATGTTCAGAATGCGTCTGCATTCCGTGGCGGCTTCGGCAACGAGTTCGGCGTGTTGTTGAACGAAGGCGCATTCACTGGCCTTCTTGCACGTGCCGTTGTTGTTGCAGATGAAACAGGCAAGGTGCTTCACACCGAGCTTGTCTCCGACATTGCAAACGAGCCGAACTACGACGCAGCAATCAGCGCGTTGAAGTAATTCGCAAAATGAAATGGCCCGCTCCACTTCGGTGGGGCGGGCCATTTGCGTTCTCAACACAACATGCTGCAACGAATCACAACAGCGAGTCGATACCCATCGTGAGGTGATTACTCAAGCCGGCGACTTTGCGACATGCAAGAACAACACCCGGCATGAAGCTCACGCGGTCGTTACTGTCATGGCGAATCACCAGCGTTTGACCAGCGGTACCAAGGATCACTTCCTGCGATGCCGTCATACCCACCATGCGCACCCCGTGAATATGAATGCCACCCGGGCCAACACCACCACGTGCACCAGGAACTACTTCGTGCTTCGTAGGGTCGGCGGCCCACTCATCGCTTGCAGCAGCCATACGTTGCGCTGTTGCCATCGCGGTGCCACTCGGTGCATCTGCCTTTGCGTTGTGATGGAACTCGATGATCTCTGCGGTCTCAAAGTACGGAGCCGCTTGTTCAGCAAACTTCATCATCAGCACTGCACCGATGGCGAAGTTGGCAGCAATCAAACAATTGCTGCCGGTGTACGCCTTTTCGAATGACGCAAGGTCGGCATCGGAGAAACCAGTGGTGCCCACGACAGCCTGCATGCCATGCAGTGCAAGCCACGGCAAGGTGGTGCGCGCGGCGTCTGCAACGGTGAAGTCCACCACCACTTCGCACTTCGCATCAGCGAGGGCTTTGAGGTCATTGGCAATTGTGATGCCGTGCACCACTGCCCCGCTGTTGTGCGTATCAACTGCAGCAACAAGCTCGAGACCATCTGCTGCGGCGACGGCATCACACACAGTGGAACCCATCTTGCCTGCAGCACCAACAACACCTACGCGAATCATGCCTTTGACCGTAGTCGGTACAACGAAAGAGACCGGCGACACTTTCGTGCCACCGGTCTTTTTAGAGTTCTACGAGAGAACGAAGTGAGTCTTAGCGACGACGACGGTTGCCGTTGCCACGATCGTCACGGCTGCCACGAGTGTCGGGACCAAGGTCGCCAAACTCATTGCGAAGCTCGCTGTCGAATTCTGCTTCGAAAGACACTTCCACTGGTGCGTCACCGCGAGGTGCACGGTCTTCACGAGGGCCACGATCATTGCGATCGCCACGTCCACGGTCATCACGTCCACGGCCACCACGATCATCACGATCGCGACCACCACGGTCGTCACGACGCTCGCGAGGACCACGGTCTCCGCCACCGCCACCGCCGCCTGGGATGTCGTTACCTTCTTCGTCGACTGGGGTAAGGCTGACCTTGCCCTTGTCGTCAACGTCGTCAACGCGAACACGAATGACATCGCCAAGTGTGAGGACGTCTTCCACGTTGTTCACGCGCTGGCCGTTACCAAGCTTGCTGATGTGCACAAGTCCGTCACGTCCAGGAAGGATGTTGACGAATGCACCGAACTTGGTGGTGCTGACAACGCGACCTTCATAGATGGCGTTGAGTTCTGCGGTTGGAGGATCAACAATCGCGAGGATGCGAGCCTTGGCCTCTTCCACGCGGAAGTTGTCTGGCGAACCAACAGTGACGATGCCGACTGCGCCGTCATCGCTGACTGCAATGTCTGCACCTGTTTCCTGCTGGATGGTGTTGATGACCTTGCCCTTAGGTCCGATGACTTCGCCGACCTTGTCCAAAGGAATGGTGAACGAAACGATCTTCGGTGCGGACTCTGCAACGGTGGAACGTGGCGCAGCAAGTGCGGCGTTCATGTTGGAGAGAATCTGCATACGAGCTTCGCGTGCCTGCTGCAATGCTGCTGCAAGTACGTCTGCTGGGATGCCGTCGATCTTGGTGTCGAGCTGCAATGCGGTGACTGCATCTTCGGTACCGGCAACCTTGAAGTCCATGTCGCCGAATGCGTCCTCAGCACCGAGGATGTCGGTGAGCGTGAGGTACTTGCCTTCTGCGTAAATAAGACCCATGGCGATACCGGAAACTGGAGCGCGCAATGGCACGCCAGCGTCCATGAGGGACAAGCTTGACGAGCAAACAGAAGCCATCGATGTTGAACCGTTGGATGACAACACTTCGCTGACAAGACGAATCGCGTATGCGAAATCTTCCTGACTTGGAACTACTGGCAACAATGCGCGCTCTGCGAGTGCACCGTGTCCAATTTCGCGACGCTTTGGCGAACCAACACGACCAGTTTCACCATTAGCCCAAGGAGCCATGTTGTAGTGGTGGATGAAACGCTTCTCGTTGTCAGGACCCAAGGTGTCGAGCATCTGGTTCATGCGAGGCATGGCCAAGGTGCAGACGTTGAGAACTTGTGTCTCACCGCGCTGGAACAAGCCTGTTCCGTGTGCGTGTGCAAGAACACCAACTTCGCTGGTGAGGCCGCGAAGATCCTTCGGACCACGACCGTCGATACGGATGCCTTCTTCAACAACGCGCTTACGAACAAGCTTCTTGGTGAGGCTGCGAACAGCTTCCTTGACAGCCTTTTCCTGGCCAGCGAACTTGCCGCCTTCGCCACACAACTCAGCAACTGTTTCAGCAGCTGCTGCATCGGTTGCAGCGTTGCGATCAGCCTTGAGTGCAATGGTGATTGCCTTTGCAAGCTTCGGTGTTGCAGCAGCTTCAACAGCAGCAAACACTTCGTCGGTGTAGTCAAGAACTGGTGTGTACTCAAGTGGTGCAATCGGACCGCGGGTTGCGATGACGCTTGCAACCAACTGGCGCTGAAGGCCAATTGATTCCTTGATCCACGTCTTCGATGCTTCGAGACCATCAGCAATGACCTGCTCGGTCACCTTTGGTGCTCCGTCTGCGTAGAAGTCGAATGCCTTCTCGGTGCCGCCGGCTTCCACCATCATGATGGCGACGTCTCCGTTGTCGAGCTCACGGCCCGCAACGACGATTTCGAATGTGCCGTTGTTGCCCTCTGCATATGTTGCGTGAGGAACCCATTCGCCATCTTGCGAGTACGCCATACGAACAGCGCCGATTGGGCCTTCGAATGGAATGCCGCTGATCATGAGCGCAGCAGATGATGCGTTGATCGCGATGACGTCATGTGGGTTTTCCATGTCGACACCGATGACGGTGATAACGACCTGGGTCTCGTTGCGGTACCCGTCTGGGAATGCAGGACGAAGTGGGCGGTCAATCAGACGGCAAGTAAGAATTGCCTGCTCTGACGGGCGACCTTCACGGCGGAAAAATGCGCCGGGGATTTTTCCTGCTGCATAGGCGCGCTCTTCAACGTCGACTGTGAGCGGGAAGAAGTCGATGCCGTCACGAACGCCGCGAGCAGCGTTTGCGGTAGCGAGGACAGTGGTACCACCAATGGTTGCGATCACGGCGCCTTGCGACTGTTGCGCAAACTTTCCGGTTTCGAAGGTGATGGTCTTATCCGAACCTGAGACAGGTGCGGAAACGCGAATGGCGTCAGCCATGGGAACTCCCTTGTTTAGGTTTTGTTACTTCCCCACCCACAACACGTCGGTTCCCAGTCGGCAACCCCGCCCCATGGCGCGGAATCATCGACTGACAACCGACAACAATAAAAAGTGTCGGTGGGAAGATTTTGTTAACGGCGAAGGCCGAGCTTTGCCAACAGTTCGCGGTAGCGAGCGATGTCGCGATCGCGGACATAATCAAGCATGCGGCGACGACGACCAACAAGCATCAACAAGCCGCGACGGCTGTGGTGATCCTTAGGGTGTGTCTTGAGGTGACCAGTGAGGTGGTTGATGCGGTCTGTAAGGAGCGCGATCTGCACGTCGGGTGAACCTGTGTCGGTGCCGTGCTGACGGTACGTGGCAATAGTGTCGTTCTTCGACATTGAGGGCCTCTTTCCTTCTATGTAGAGAGGGCGTTCGTCCCAACCTTTGGGATGAACATCGTCCGCGCGCCGGAGCCCACGGAGACCCCCACAGGCTACGAGGCTTTCCACAGCCCCTACAACCCCCCGCCCACATCAGAAATGGGGCTTTCCCACTAGTCTCGGCAGGGTGTTCACCGGAATTGTTGAGGAAAAGGGCTCCGTCAAGGCCCGCGAAGGGTCTCGTTTGACCATTGCGGCCCATACGGTGCTTGAAGATTCAGGCATTGGGGCTTCCATCGCCGTTAACGGCTGCTGCCTCACCTTGGTGGAAAAAGGCGCCGATTGGTGGCTGGCCGATGTTTCTGAGGAAACGTACTCCCGCACCAATTTGGGCAATCTTCAGCCCGGCGACCCCGTGAACCTCGAGCGCCCCATGGTCGCCAACGGTCGCTTTGGTGGCCACATTGTTCTGGGCCATGTCGATGCTGTGGGCGAGATCGTCTCCCCCGCACCGCAACTCATCGTGCGCATCCCGCGCGAGCTCATGCGATACGTCGTTGAAAAAGGCAGCTGCACCATCGATGGCATCAGCCTCACGGTGTTCAACCTCACCGAAGACACTTTCGAAGTCGCCGTCATTCCTCACACTGCCGAAGTGACGACGCTGGGCCATCGCCACCCAGGCGACAAGGTGAACATCGAAATTGATGTTCTTGCCAAGCATGTTGAGCGCCTCATGGGACACTCTGACTGACATGGCTGACCTTTATGATCTTCGCTCGCGCATCGATGAGATTGATGCAGCAATCGTTGCCTTACTTGCCGACCGCATGAATGCATGCCGTGAAGTAGCAGAGATCAAAGAAACAACGGGCGCTGCTGTTATTCAGCCACAGCGCGTGCGCGATGTATTGGCCAGCCGTCGCCAATGGGCCATTGATGCAGGCGTTGATGCCGACTTTGCAGAACAACTGTTCCGCACCCTGCTGTCTGAAACACACCGCATTGAAGTGGCCGAACAGCGCACGGAACCTGCACCACAAAAAGAAGCGGGTACAACATCGCGCAGCGAACTCGACACGGTCGCGTGCCGCATCGACCACGTTGTTGTTGCCGTTGCAGACCTTGCAGCAGCGCAAAGCTTCTTCGCCGGAATGGGATTCCGTATCACTGCAACTGACGACACTGCAGTGGTGAATGCCGAGGCTGGTGGCGTCACCGTTGTTCTTGTCAGCGGCGACCACAACCCCGCCGTTCATAAGCAACTCGCTGAACACGGCTCGGGCGTACAGCAGATTGCCATCGAAGTTCTCAATGCTGGCTACACCCGCGATGCACTTGATACCGCTGGCGTTCCTCGCCTCACCGATGTGGTGGTGGATGCCGAAGGCCACGAGCAGGTCTTCACTGCGCTCGACCCCGCTACGGGCGTGCAACTCAGCTTCATCAGCCGCACGGGCCACCGCGTGCCCATGAGCAGCC
>CALBSD010000080.1 GCA_937927625.1 uncultured Actinomycetes bacterium
AATGACAGCAACAGTGCAATCGCAGTGCTGTACATGAATGCATTGCCGACCACAACGACCATTGCAACCACCTCCACTATTGCGACAACGACGACTGCCCCCACGACAACAGCTGGGCCAACAACGACTGCCCCAACGACGACCGCCCCCACGACAACGGTGGCGATAACGATTCCGCCGTCAACATCGCCACCAACTACGACGCAGCTAAGCACGACCACATCACCATCCCAATTTCTGGCTTCAACGACACCAACAAAAATTCCGGTACTGAAAGTGCGAAAGGGCAAGAGCGTGACCGCGAAGAAGATTGCAACAACTGTCTCTCTCGCAATTCCGAAACGCTCGCAAGGCTCAATGCGGATCTCCATTATTCGCGGCACCAAGTACTGCAGGTTCAGTGGAAGTGCTGTGCGCGGAATCCAGAAGGGGACATGTACGGTCACCGTGGTGCTCATGCCCAAAATGGGAAAACCCACAGTGAAAACCATGAAAATTACGGTTCTCTCGTAGCCGTTGATGTCTGGAAATTGCAGCCCTACAGAAGCGGTAGCGTTCTAGGCGTGGAGCAACATCACACACCGTCATCCCGTGAACGAATCATCGCCGCAGCGCGCGCTGAAGTTGAAGGCAAGGGCATCCTTGGTCTTCGTGTGCAAGATGTTGCACAGAATGCAAAAGTTTCTGTCCCGCTCATCTACAAGTACTACATCGACCGTGACGGCCTACTTGCCGAAGTGTTAGGCGAGATGTTTGAAGAACATGTTCTGGAACAACTAGACGCGTCCGAGGCATATATCAATGCATTGGAGCATCCAACGATTGATGATGTCATGGCAATTATCTCTTTGCCGCAACAAGACTTTCGTCGCCCACGTCGTTGGACGCGAATGCAAATTCTTGCGGCATCGATGGAAATTCCTGCATTGCGTGAACGCCTCGGACTTGTACAGGCAGTGATTCAAGAGCGCATGACTGCGTTTCTTGACGATATTCAGCGGCGCATGACCGGCGGCAATATCCCCGTCGATTCGTCTGCTCTGGCCATGCTCCTGCAGTCCTACTCATTCGGATTTGTGCTCAATGACCTTTTAGATGAAACGGGTCAAGGCATCAAGAATGAGGACTTCGCGGCCCTCATGCGCGCATTCATCACGCCCGCCATTCTTGGTAATCAAGCAACATCCGTAGAATGACTCCTATGGAAGTCGAAATGATCGTTGAGATCCCTCAGGGGTCTCGCAATAAGTACGAGATGGATCACGAGACCGGAGCTATTTGGCTCGATCGCACCCTCTTCACTGCAACGCAGTACCCACTTGATTATGGCTTCTTCCCAGGTACACATGGCGAAGACGGCGATCCACTTGATGCGTTGGTGTGGCTGAATCAGCCCACCTTCCCTGGCTGCCACATCTGGGTGCGGCCTGTCGCTGTGTTCTGGATGTCCGATGAAAAGGGTCCCGATGCAAAGGTCCTTTGCGTTGGTTCACACGATCCGCGCTTCGCTCAGTACAAAGACATTAAGGACTTACCCGAGCATCTCCTTGATGAAGTCGGCAACTTCTTTGAGACGTACAAGCTCCTTGAACCCAACAAAGACACCACGGTGAAGGGTTGGGAAGGTCGCGCTGCGGCACAAAAGGAAATTGAAGACGCCGTCGAGCGTTTCAAACACCTCAAGCACTAGACGATCTCGACGTCTATCAATCTTGTTGTTCGGATGCGTCCTGCATCCAGAAACTCACGAGCCCTGCTGGTGACTCATCGATGGTGACGGAGATGTCAATCTGTCCTGCACGCGGTGCAGCGATGGACTGCAGCGGCAATGCGAAATGGAAGTTCAAACCTTCGCCTGGGTTGAGTTCTGCATCACCTTCAAACTGAAACTCAATTCGGGCAATCTCTTCGATGGTGTCGGGGTAGCGCATGATGAGGCGACCTGTGTGCACTTCACCCACGCGATGAGGATGCACATAGACGGACATCGCAATCGTTGCGTCAATAGCTGTGGGGAAGCCGGTGGTTGTTCCGATTCGTGTGATGCCACCGCTGAGGATGTTCAACATGCCTTCGCGAATGTTGGCGTAGTCGCACAATAAGAGCGTGGTGAGATCGATGCCGGAATCGGCCAAGGGGTCGAGGTTCATCACCTCACGGTAGTTACTCGTTGACCGGAACGATGACTACTGGCACTTTTGAGTGCCGTGCAACGTAATCAGCGACGGATCCGAGCAAAAGTCCCATCACTCCACCGTGCCCACGAGAGCCAATCACGACGAGATCGGCAGTTGTATCAAGAAGGGCGTTGCGCGGGTCATTGTTTTCGAAATGAACAGCCAGAGAGACTCCGCGATTTGCGGCTGCTTGTGCGACTCGCTTGTTTTCTTGTTCAAGAATTGTGCGAGCACCTGTGTCATCAAATGAATACGACATGGCCATCTCGGCCGGAACAACAACCGGGCTCCACGCTGAGAGAAGAATCACCGTGTCCCCTGAGTGAGCAAATGAAATTGCCCAATCAATTGCTTTCGCAGAATTCGGTGATCCATCGACACCTACAACGATCCGACGCTTACCAGCTGTACTTGTTGTCATGTTGTGACCGTACCTCTGCACTCCAGCGATGTGAAGCGGTCTTTCGAAGGTTGGTAGTCACATACTTGATGTCAGGTATGCCTCACAAAACGCAATGAAATCAATGTGAATGATCGTGGTCGTGAGTGTGATGAACATACGTTCTGTCAGATGTCGCAAAGCGAATTGCATACAGAACGATGAACACTGTTGTGGCTCCGAGTGTGATGGCAGGCCCGGGCGACAGATCAAAGTGATATGCAACAATGAAGCCGGTAAGGACTTCTGTCAGACCAATTGCAATTGCCGCACGGGTGATGGAGCCGACATTGTTGAAGAAGAGGCGAGCAGTGGCAGTCGGTGTGATGAGAAGTGACACGGTGAGTGCAATGCCTACGGTGTTGAGACACACGACAACGCACACGGCAAGAAGCACAAGCATTGCTGCATCGAGACGCTGTACTCGGATGCCGATTTGTGTGGCGTGGTCACGGTCAAAAGTGGCGAACTTGAGGTCATCAAAACGGAACCACACAAAACCGACGGCAAGAACCGTGAGAACGAGCGTGATCCAGAGGTCTGCAGAGTTCACCGTGAGTAATTGGCCAAACAAGAAATGACTGATCGACACGGTTGTGTCCATCTTGCTGAGCAGTATCGCTCCGAGGGCGAACATTCCGCTACCTACGACAGCGATGACCGAATCAGTTGCGATGCGACGGTTCTGGGACAAGAAATGAATGATGAGCGCCATGAGGATGCCAGCGACGAGCGCGCCGGGTAGCACTGCATTGGTGCCGAACCACGCAAAGCCGAGGGCAACGCCGCCCAAAACGCTGTGCGACATTGCGTCGCCGAGGTACGCAAGCTTGCGAAGGGAGATCCAAGTGCCAACAACAGGGGCGAGGATGCCCACCATGATGCAGATGAGCCCAGCACGTTGGGTGAAATCGGATTGGAACGGGTCAAGTAGCCAGCTCATTGCGGTTGCCCCCAATGGCCGTGGCTAAAGAGCGCTTCGAGTTTTGCGCCAGTGAGTTCAATGTCTGGTGAGCCATCACCCATGACGCGACCGTTGACGGCAAGACAACGAGAGAAGCGCGCACGAACCAAACCGAGGTCATGTGTGGACACCAAGATGGAAGTTCCTTGTGTACACAACTCTGCAAAAAGTGCAATGAGCTCTTCGGTGTGGCGAGTGTCGACGCCCGACAATGCCTCGTCGAGTAGCAGCACGTCTGCTTCTTGAGCGAGAGCACGCGCCAACAGCACACGTTGCACTTGTCCGCCTGAAAGCGTTGCGAGAGAACGTGTTTCCATACCCGCAAGGTCAACCTGCGAAAGACACGCCGTTACTTTCTTGATATCAGCATCTGTCGCGCGCATGCGACGACCGTGGAAGCGGCGACGCCCCGCGAGTACAACTTCGGCCACAGTGATTGGGAAGCGGAGGTCAAGATCTGATTGCTGCGGAATGTACGCAATCGCTTTGCGCTCGAGGTGATGGCACTGTTCGCCGTGCACGACGACATCACCCTCATGGTCAACGAAACCAGCGAGAGCTTTGAACATGGTGGATTTTCCGGCACCATTGGGGCCAACGACGGCAATGAGTTCTCCGGCGCCGACAGCGAAGGATGAATACGACAACGCTTTCGTGTCGTTGTAGGAGACAGCCAGGTCGACTGCCTGCAGAACAACGCCACTATTTGTCACTTGCAACCCAGTCCGGCAGCAATCTTGGTGATGTTCGACTTCATGATGCTGATGTAGTTCGCGCCTGCAGCAAGATTCTTTTCGGAAATGGTTTCCACTGCGTCAATCGAATCGACTTTTGCGCCAATCATTTTCGCAAGCGTGTCTGCGAATTCACGGGGCAACGTCTTTTCATAGAAGACGGTGGTGACATCACCATCTTTCGTGCCCTGGGCAATCTGCTCAAGATATTTAGCGGAAGGTTCCTGTTCGGGATCCACACCCATAATTGCGATTGGGTTGAGATCGGCGCGGACGGCGAAATATTTGAACGCGTCATGAGAGGTCACGAGTTCTCGACGTACGCACGTCTTAAAGGTGGAGTCAATAAGAGTGCCCAATCGTTGCAACTCTGCTGCATACGTCGTGAGACCGTCGGTGAGAGGAGTCGTGTCAGCGAGTGTTGGAACTTTGCTGATTTCGGCGGCAACAGTGATGGCCATCTCCGACATGTTGTTGGGGTCAAGCCACACGTGTGGGTCGTTGCCGTATTTTTTGGCATCGTCAAAGCCGCTGACGGGGAAAAGATCGACTGAGTTCAAAAGATCAATTGTTTTTACTGAAGAAGGAAGAGATTTGATTGCCTTTTCAACATTCGGTTGGAATCCGCTTCCGAGATAGAAAACCACATCGGCTTTTGAGAGTTCAACGAGTTGCTGTGCTGAGAGATCGGTCTCGTGGGGTTCTTTGCCTGCTGGTGTCAACTGCAGCAACTGCACTTCATCACCGGCGACACGTTGCACAATCTCTGCAATGGGATAAAACGACGCGGCAATCACTGGGCGCTTGTCTGCATCCTTCTTATTGCCAAACACATTGCCCGGACCCCCGCACGAGGTGAACAAGACAGTGGATGCAAGCAATACAGAGAGTCGGGCGAACCGCATCTCCTCAGATTATCCAAAATAAGAATCATTCCCAATATGGGAATCAGGGTTTATTCCGCGTTGCGGGGGAGGGGCGCCGACCACTTTTTCCAGCGACTGATCACTCGCAAGCCGAAGGCACATGCAATTGCAACTGCTGCGGTCGCAACGTTGTTCGATTCCACTTTGTCGCCGACCACGACAATCACTGCGGCCAACAATGCAGCGGTTGCGTAGATCTCGCGATGCAATACCGCGGGAATCTCGCGAACAAGAACATCGCGAATGATGCCGCCACCGATGGCTGTCAACATTCCGATGCCGCAAGCACCCACTGCGGGTACACCGAAATCGAGCGCCTTACGCGCACCAGCAACGGCGAAGAGTCCGAGACCCGCAGCATCAACAAGAAGGAAGATGCGAGAGAGCCGAGCCATCGCTGGGTGCACGAAAAACACGATGAGGCCCACCACGACGGGTACGAGCAGATAACGACCATCTGTGAGGGCTGCCGCGGGGGTGGAACCGATGAGAGCGTCACGCATGAACCCGCCTCCGATGCCCGTGGCGACCGAGAGGAAGAGTACGCCGAAGAGATCGAGCTTTTTGTCGACTCCGGCAAGGGCTCCAGAGACTCCGAAGACGGCAATTCCGACGAGGTCGAGGACGAGAAGAAGGGTGGTTGCCGACATGTCTCCAAAGTAGGCGACGAGGGTCACCTAGGGTGACCAAATGACCTCTCGCAATGTTCTCTTCTGGGACCTCGATGGCACGATTGCGGACTCCGGTGCAGGCATCACCGCATCGATGAACGAAGTCTTCGCAAACGTCGGTGCGGAAGCGATGAGCGATGTCGAAATTCGTCGTGTGATTGGTCCACCACTGCAAACAACGATGCCTGAATTGTTGTCGCGACGTGGACTTGATGTTGCACGCACGGAGGAGTTCATTCACGAGTATCGACGTGTGTACAAAGAGCATCACTTGCCGCACACGCCGGTTATTGAAGGCATGCGAGATGTGATCGAAGAGTTGTCGAAGCATTGGCATCTTGCAGTCGTCACAGCGAAGCCGCAAGAACAAGCAGTCGTCGCAATTCGTGCAACCGGATTAGATCATCACATGGTCACAGTGGTCGGTCCTGCTGCAGATGCACCTGTTCATAAATCCGTTTTGTTGCGTCGTGCGTTAGTTGATGTTGAACGCGAACTGGGTGTTGTTCCGACATTGGAAAAGTGTTGGATGATTGGTGATCGCAATCACGATATTGAAGCGGGTGTGCAAGTAGGAACGAATGCATTGGGCGTTCTGTGGGGCTATGGCGATCATGCAGAACTTGCGTCGGCTGGCGCCCATGCCATCGTTTCTCAGCCTGCGGAACTCTTGTCTTTATTGCGTCCGAGCGCTTGATTGGGGAGCACGATGGGGTGCCTCGGTACAATATTGTCACCCCCCGTTTTTGAAGGACACACCAATGGCAAATGCATGGTTTGAAACAGTTGCAGAGGCACAACGTCGCGCGAAGAAGCGCTTGCCGAAGTCTGTTTATGGTGCGTTGATTGCAGGCTCTGAAAAGGGTCTCTCAACCGCTGACAACCTTGCTTCGTTCGATCAACTTGGCTTTGCACCACACGTTGCAGGTCTCTCAAATGAGCGCACCATGAACACGTCAATCATGGGACAAGAAATCGGAATGCCGATCATCATTTCGCCTACTGGTGTGCAAGCAGTTCACCCTCAAGGTGAAGTTGCAATCGCTCGTGCTGCACAAAATCGCGGCATCCCAATGGGTCTTAGTTCTTTCGCTTCAAAGTCTGTTGAAGACGTTGCTGCAGTGAACGACAAAACGTTTTTCCAGATGTATTGGTGTGGCGACAAAGACACACTCGTGCAGCGAATGAACCGTGCACGTGAAGCTGGTGCAAAGGGACTCATCGTTACTCTCGACTGGTCATTTTCGAATGGTCGCGACTGGGGTAGCCCATGGATTCCAGAGAAGATCAACCTCAAAGCAGCGGTCAAACTCGCACCAGAAGTTCTGCAGAAGCCGGGCTGGCTTTTGGCCTTCGCAAAGACCGGTCGTATCCCCGATTTGACGGCCCCCAACATGGCCAAGCCAGGGGAGAAGGCGCCCACTTTCTTCGGTGCCTACTACGAGTGGATGCAGACCCCTCTTCCCACCTGGGAAGACATCGCTTGGTTGCGTGAACAGTGGGGTGGACCTTTCATGGTGAAGGGTGTCAGCCGTGTAGATGACGCCAAGCGCGTCGTCGACCTCGGTGCGACCGCTCTGTCGGTCTCCAACCACGGCGGTAACAACCTTGACGGCACTCCAGCTCCTATTCGAGCACTGCCTGCAGTCGCCGATGCGGTCGGTTCACAGATTGAAGTTGTGCTTGATGGTGGTGTGCGTCGCGGTTCCGATGTTGTGAAAGCTCTTGCACTTGGTGCACGCGCCGTCATGATCGGTCGTGCGTACTTGTGGGGACTCGCAGCCAACGGTCAAGCAGGTGTGGAGAATGTTCTCGACGTCATGCGCGGCGGTATCGACTCTGCACTTCTCGGAATTGGTAAGTCATCAATTCACGAATTGAATCGCGACGACATTGTTGCGCCTGACGGATTCTTCCGTTCTCTCGGCACGAAGTAATTCACTTCACTCGTCGCAATTCATCGTTTGCTTTGCCTTCCACTGCAGGCGCAGCTACTCGCACTCGCAATTGGTTTTCTTGTACAACCACCTCTGAATGGCGCGCTCCGGGCACGACTTTCAAAAAAAGTTTTAGGCCTTCGTCACAGGGCTGCCACCAGTCGCTCACGAACACACTTTTGCACCCTGTGGACAGCCGATGGTGTTTCCCTATTTTTCTTTCTTGCCTGATAAGGCAAAGACGAGACACCTCAACCTCGAGTGCAACTTGAGGGTTTGATACTTGAGGGTTTATCCACACCCCAATCCTCGGAAACCCTTACCAGTAAAAGATTTCCGCCGATTTCGCCTTTGAAAACGCTGAAAAATGCGCCCTAGCATTTTTGCAGTAACGCAAGACGGAAATCCTTTCAGCACTTGCGTTTCGTACCAAAAAACATCCAAACACGAGGGGCGAATTCGTGAAACTTTTAATGCGAGGTAGGTCAGTACCTACCCCGACGACTGCGACAAGCAGAACGTCGGTCATCAAACAACTCAATCGAGAACTGCGACGTGCGATGCGCGTCGCTCTCGCACTTTTCATCGCAGCTTCAACTGCACTTCCGTTCATGCCATCGTCGGTCGCCCTCGCCGATGCTGTGAACAACAACGTTGCACCTGGTACGAGCAACACCAACAACAGTTCCAACGGATCGCCCTCCGGTACGAACAACACCATCACGCCAACTGTTACTCCAGTGACAACTCCTGCTGTTGCAACTTCGCCCGTTGCAATGCCAAGTGTTCCTGCTGGTTTAGTCATCACGCCCGATGATCAGAAACTGACAGTGAAGTGGAATGCAGCTGCATCGAAGGAGAAGGTCACGGGTTACGCGGTGTCATGGAGCATCGATGGCCGTACGTGGACTCCGGTGACGAAGGCTCGTACTACCGCCAACACTTCAGTTGTGGTTGAGGGTTTGACGAACGGCGTGGTGGTCTACGTCCAAGTCGCCGCCATCAACTCATCGGGTACCGGACCCAGCATCTCGTCGTCGGGTATTCCGGCGGCAGATGCGTCAGCCCCTCGCGGGGCGGCCGTGGTGTCCACACCGACCAATGGCACGCCATATGCCGATGCTGTCCGCAATGACTCGCCAGCAGGTTTCTGGCAATTCGCTGACACCCCATCGCACACCGTTGCTGATGCATCTGGTGCAGGAACTTTGACGGGTGTTCCATCCTTCGGAATGCCAGCACCAATCGGTGGCATGACGGCGGGATACCTCCAGGGCAAGGAACTTGCATCGGATGTGACTGTGGCGAACTCGTTCACTCTCGAAGCGTGGATCAGCCCGTCGAGCATCAATGGTGATGCAGCGACGATCGCGCACGTGGGGAACACCACTAATGGTTCGTTCATGCGTGTCACCTCGGGCGGAGCTCTGCAATTTGTTGGCTTCGCGAACAGCGTCCCATCAAAGGTGGAGTCTGCACGTGGACTTGTTCCATCAGGTACTTGGTCGCACATTGCTGCGACATATTCCAATGGTCAAGTTGTTCTGTATGTCAACGGCACGCGCGTGGGTTCAGGAACATCGGCCGCCGCTGGTGGTTCCTATGTCGTGGGCGGATCGAATGATTCCGGTTTCGCTTACTCAGGTTCCGTTGCCAACTTCGCCGTGTATCGCACTGCGTTGGCTGCATCAGATGTGACTGCCCATTGGAATGCTGCGAACTATCGCGTCGGTGCCGGCAACACTCCATCTGCTCGCGCAGGTGATTCCTTCGTCATTGTTGAATGGACCGCACCTGTTTCGGATGGCGGCTCTCGCATTCTCGGATACAACGTGCAGGTTCGCGTTGGCAACGCCTGGAAGGATGCAATTTCGAACACCTTCTCATCATCAACTTCTGCGTTTGTCACTCAGCTTGAAGACGGCACTCGTCTGTCGAATGGCACGACGTATCAGTTCCGCGTTCGTGCAGTCACTGGCGTAGGTGCTGGTGCAGCAAG
>CALBSD010000081.1 GCA_937927625.1 uncultured Actinomycetes bacterium
CCCAACGCAATGTCGAGTCCATATCCGGCTGCACCGCCGTTCAACGCGCAGATCACCGGAGTGTCGACGCCATGAAGAACAATCGGCGGCGCTTCTCGAATATCAAACTCAACCATGTTGGCTTCGGTGTTGTCGAGAACTCCGAGCGACTCTGTTTTGCCTGCTTGTGACCCAAGGTCGAGACCTGCGCAAAATGCACGCCCTGCACCCGTGAGAATGATGCAACGTACATCTGGGTTCGAGTCAGCTTCCAGCAATTTCTTTGACAACAAATCAAGCATCTGGCCAGAGATGGTGTTCATCCGCCCAGGAGCATTCAGGGTGATGGTGCCAATGTGATCGGAAATTTCTAGGAGGACTTCTTCGTTAGCCATGAGTGCAAACTAGCAATCCCAAGAGGCTCAATATGCAGGGCCCGAATATCCAGCATCAACGGAATCCCGTGGTGCAATCACCAGATGGCATATGGCCAGAAACAAACTCAGTGCGCCGATGATGTGCGCCCCAACAAGGACAACGGGTACTCCCGTGAGGTACTGCGTGTAGCCAATTGCGCCCTGAACGATTGCGACAAGAAGCAGAGCCGTGACGGCGTCACGAATATCGGTATCCACGCCAGTTCTGCGCACACGTAATGCCAGCAAGATGAGCAATGCGACGAAAGCCATCACGGAAAGGCTGTGGACGCGTGCAACTGATTGAAGTGCAAATCCAAAACGAACTGCATCTTCGTTGCCCGCATGTGGACCTGTTGCCGTCACGACCGTGCCTGTCACTATTGATGTCACGCCCATGAGGGATATCGCGCGCACCAAAGATGTGATCTGCGATGGAACCCGTCGTGTGTAAGAGATCGGCGTCTCTGTGCCGCTGCGGCGGAACAATACAAACGCCGACGCAATCAAAACCATGGACACGAGAAAGTGAGCCATGTTGGCGTACGGATTGAGTCCCGTGAGAACAACTATTCCGCCAATGATGATCTGTGCGGCGACTCCCCCAACGAGACTCCACGACAAGAGCACTAAATCTTTGCGAAATGGTCGACGGAGATGTGAAAGCAACACCGCAGCAATCACACTGAAAGAAACAAGGCCTGTGAAGAGTCGGTTCACCTGCTCAATCGCGGCGTGACTGGACGACACATCGACGAAGTGGCTGCTGTTGCAATTGGGCCAATCGTCGCAGCCGAGACCCGAATTTGTGAGGCGAACCAAGGCTCCTGTGAAAACGATGACGCAGAGTGACGACAAAGCTGTCCCGCACACAATTCGATAGGTCTTCCCTGACATTTGCGGCACGCCATGAAGAGTATGCGTTGACCCCGTGGTGCGCCACTTAGTTGTGGGGCTGCGTCAGTGGCTACGGTCACAGACATGATCACATCGTTTGACGACTATCCGATCCATCAGACTTCAGAGCCGATTGCTCACCCTGAAAGTGGCGATCCTGGCCATTACGACCGCTACTTCTTTAATGGTTACAGCAA
>CALBSD010000082.1 GCA_937927625.1 uncultured Actinomycetes bacterium
ATGCCAACAACTCTTGGTGAGTGCCGACTGCGGCAATCACGCCGTTATCCAGCAGAACTGCACGATCCGCAAGCTCGATGGTTGCCGGGCGATGCGCAATCACCAATGTGGTGCGACCACGCATCACTGTTGCCAATGCATCACGAATTTCATGTTCCTTCGTGGGGTCCACTGCGGATGTTGCATCGTCTAACACGAGAACACGGGAGTCAGCAACGATGGCGCGCGCGATGGCAATGCGCTGGCGCTGACCACCGGAGAGCGAGAAGCCACGCTCGCCAAGCACCGTGTCGTATTGCTGCGGCAGTTGCATGATGAACTCATGTGCACCAGCCAATTTGGCAGCACGCACAACAACGTCCTGCCCAATCTCGGGCTTAGCGAACGCAACATTGGCCGACACCGTGTCGTTGAACAACAAGGTGTCCTCGAAGACCACGCCGACAGCACGACGCAAGTCCGACAGAGTCAGATCACGCAGATCGACGCCATCCAAGGTGATGCTTCCTGATTGCGGATCGTAGAAACGCAGAAGCAAACGAGTGATCGTCGACTTACCTGAACCTGTCGCGCCGACAATCGCGACAGATTCACCCGGCTGAATCGAGAGAGACAGACCATTGAGCACTGTGATGTCTGCATTGCCCACGTCGTAACCGAATTGGACATTATTGAAGTTCACGGCACCAACGGGCTGGGCCAGTCCAGCCGAGGGAAGCTTCTTCGGTTCCACCGCATCTGCAATTGCAGGCACTTCGGAAAGAATTTCGTTCACACGCAACAGAGCAGATGCCGCACGCTGGCCAAATGCCACGGTCATACCGATGTTGCGCATTGGCCAAATCAACATCGTGAGATAGGTGTTAAACGCAACCAAACCACCCACCGACATATCGCCGTTAATGACGCGATGTCCACCGAGTCCGAGAACCGCCACCAATCCAAGTGACGGCAAGAGATCAATTGCGGGCAAGAAACGGCTGCGAATTCGTGCAGCACGCATTGACTCCCGACGAATGTCGTCAGCCTCAATGTTCAGTTTTCCTTGCTGCACGGCTTCGGCTCCAAAGCCCTTGATGACGCGGATACCAGAGACTGATTCCTCAACAATGTTTGCGAGCTGTGCTTGCTCTTGTTGCACTGCCATGACTGCAGGGTGGATCTTGTGCGAGAACGAACGCGCCGAGATGTTGATGAACGGCAATGGGAACAACGAAACCGCGGCGAGAAGTGGGTCGGACAAGAACAAGATGACAACAACACCGAGCACCATGGTGATCTGCGAAACAAAAATGGGAATGTTGACAACAAAGCCCTGGACTTGCTGAAGGTCGCTTGAGGAGCGGCTCATCAACTGACCTGTCTGCGCCTTGTCGTGATACCCCACGTGCAGTCCCTGAATCTGCGCAAAAATGCGCTCGCGCAACATTGTCTCTGTCAAACGGCTTTCGCGGAATGCGATGTACCGGCGCCATGCTGCAAAAAACCCCGCGATGATCGCGGCAGCAAGAATCAACATTGTCCAGAACAGCAAAGAGCCGTTTTTCTCAATGCCCCGGTCGATTGCCAACTTGGTGAGCTGTGGAACAGCCACTTTGCCCAACGTCCACGCAAGACCCACACAAGCACCTGTGATGAGAGCACGGCGCTGCAGTTTCAGTGTGGCGAGAAGAAGTTTCCACCCTTCACGCGTGACGCCTTTTGTTTCCGTTGCCATGGCTTATTGATGAGCTGCAGGCGACAATGACTTCACAGCTTCCCAGTAGTTCAACTCAGGGTCGAACGGCATGATGGCCAAAGAAGACGTGGTGACGCCGTTGTCGAAATACTGGCGAATGCGATCGCGGCAATATTCAGGTGAACCATGAACGATGAGTTGATCAACAACTTCATCGGGGATTGCAGCGAGAGCAGCCTTGCGGTCCCCTGCTTTCCACATGTCCCACATGCCCTTCAATTCATCTCCGCGGCCAAGCCATGCGTGGAACTGCGCATACACCGGAACGTTGAGATACGCCGCAATTGCAAAACGAGCAGCAGCGCGTACGACTTCTGTGTTCTCTGATGGGCACACAAAAATTCGCGCAACAATTTCCTTCGGAGTTCCTTCAGCAGCGCCGTGCACTACTTCAGCAACGCGAGTGACATCTTCAGCGCTCAACCAGTTGATGATCGCGCCATCTGCTTCGCGAGCAGCCAAGCGCAACATTCCTTCACGCAAAGCAGCAACAAGAATCTGTGGCTTCACTTCGGGGCGAATTCCAAGACGGAAACCGTCCACCTTGAAAGTGTCGTACTCCTTAGTGACTTTTTCACCTGACAATGCATCATTCAAGAAGCGGACAACATCGCGCACCTTCTTGTATGGCTCATCAAAGGGAATGCCATTCCACTTCTGCACGATGACGTTGCTGGAAGAACCGATACCGATCGCAAAGCGACCTGGCGCTGCATCTGCAAGCGTTGCCACCGACTGTGCGAAACAGGCCGGGCTACGTGTGTAAGCAGGAACAATCGCGGTACCAAGACGCAAACGAGGTTCCCATGCAGACGCGAGCGCAAGAGGCGTGAATGCATCGGCACCATCTGCCTCTGCCGACCAGATGTCGGTGTACCCCATGTCAGCCAATTCAATGAGGCGATCACGATGCGTATTGAGGTGACCGGGCAGTGGCACTGTCATTCCCGGACGGACAGGCATTCCGTGTTGAGCCTTCGCGCCATAAGCGTTCATGTTTCCCCCTCAGTTGTTTAAGAAATGTGTGGGCGTTAGCCCTTATGTATGCGAACGATGCAACTCTGACTGGCCGTTGCCATCAAAGTTCCATCTTCAGCAAACATGTTGACGAGACCATGGCCAAAGCCACGCGCCACGCCATGAATGCGAATATCAAGAAGCACCCAGGTGGTGGGCACAAGATTCATGACGCGCAAAGTGTTGTCGAGCGAGTTGCCACCGCCGTGGATGCCCAGGGCTTGTCCCACACCGCGTGGAACGAAGTCGCCCAACACACCGAGGGTTGCGGCATCGACACCATCAATCACTTCAGGCAAACGTGCCCACATGATGGTCTGACCATCGCCCAAAGATCCATCGAGCTCTTGGTCGGTACGCACCTTAACGACGCGCTCATCCATGAAGTCATGAATCGTGCCCTTCATGAGGTGACGATGCTTCCAATCGGGATACTCATCGGGTCCGCCAACATTGGGCATTTTCTCGAACTGACCAGCATGTTCAAAATCACGATCGCCAAGCGCTGCGTTCACCGTGATGATTTCGCGCTCACCCACGCGTGCGATGACGCGCGCCTGGGTAATGGCGTTTCCGGTGACGGGCACGATGACATCAATGTCCATCACTTCACCAGGACGGGCATAGCTGAGGTACTGAGCCGTCACCCAGATGACGTTGCGGCCCGTTGCGCCTTCAAGAGCTGAAATGGCGGCACCCAACGCACTGCCGCCGTAGAGGAAATTGCCGCCGGTGCAGAGTTTCATCTCGACGGGCAGGTACCAGCGGAAGGGGTTGTGGGTCTGTTGGAGACCCAGGAAGGTACGACTATCCATGCCTCTGCAACCCTAGTCCCGTAAGGGTTTTCCCAACGGATTGAGAATGGCCTTGGTGGGCTAACTTGCCTCCATGACTGATTCCCCATGGCAAGGCGACGCTTGTTCGCTCGTTGACGAATACCGCGCAGGCCGCAGGCACCCCAAAGAGGAGATGCAAGCGACTCTCAATGCCATCAAGGCAAGTTCTCTCAATGCAGTGTCATTCATTGATACCGATGGCGCAATCAAGCGTGCGGAAGCCGCTGACATCTCGCTTCCCTTCGGTGGAATCCCTATCGGAGTGAAGGAACTCGACTCTGTCCTGGGCTGGCCCGACACAGAAGCATCAATGCCATTTGCAGACCGCATTGCAACAAAGACAAGCATCCCTGTTGCACGCATCACTGAGCGCGGTGGCGCAGTCGCTTTTGGTCTCACGACCGCAAGCGAATTTGGTGGAGTGAATCTCACTCGCACCGTGCTGAATGGTGCAACGCGGAATCCGTGGAATGAAACACGCACGCCTGGTGGATCATCGGGCGGAAGTGCAGCAGGCGTTGCCGGAGGATTATTCACACTCGCAACCGCAGGCGATGGCGGCGGCTCCATTCGCATTCCAGCAGGGTTCACCGGCCTCGTTGGCTTAAAGGCAACGTACGGTCGCATTCCGCGTGGACCTGGCGCAGAGTTCAGCAATCTCACGGTGACTGTTGGTTGCGTATCACGCAGCGTGCGCGACACTGCACGCTGGTTCGACGTGTGTAACGGCCATGATGCACACGACCCACTCAGCCTTCCTCGTGTTGATGGCTGGGAAGCAGGACTCGGAAAAGTTGATGTCAAAGGTTTGCGCGTTGCGATTGTGAGCGATTGGGGTGGCGCCGTTGTCTCCCCCGCCATGTGGAATGTATTGCTGGAGACTGCTGACTTCCTCATAGCGAATGCAGGCTTGAAGCGAGTTGACAATCTCGACACCGCACTTCCTCGCATGGGCGCTGCATGGTCCATTAGCGGCATGATCGAGATTGCTCACGCCCTGAAAGAACATTGGCCTGCATGTGCAGATCAGCTCACACCTGAGATGCGCATGGGGCTTGAGTACACCGCTGGTCAATACAACGCCGAAGCGCGTGCACGTATTGAAGAACGTCGTGCTGCACTCAACACACGCATGGCTCAAATCTTTGATGACGTTGATCTCGTCATCACCGCAACCAACCCAGACGTTGCGTTCAATTTCGAAGGCCCATTGCCTAGCGAGTTTGGCGGCATAAAAGCAGGTGCCGGCAATAACGGACAGCTCACCTTCCCGTGCAACCTGCATGGGAACCCAGGAATCTCAGTTCCTGCTGGTTTTGTTGATGGTTTGCCCGTTGGATTGCAGATCATCGGTCCGCACTTCTCCGAACCCATCTTGCTGGAGCTTGCACATCGCCTTGAGCGCGAGCGCCCATGGCCACTTGTCGCACCTCACTAACGAAGTAACTACTTCGAAAGAGCGCGACCGACGATCTCTTTCATAATTTCGGTGGTGCCACCGTAAATCGTTTGGATACGACTGTCGGCCCATGCGCGAGCAATGGGGTATTCCAACATGTAGCCATAACCACCATGCAATTGCAGACAGCGGTCAACAACTTTGTTTTGCAATTCAGTGGTGATGTACTTCGCGGCAGCGGCTTGTTCAGCAGTCAGCTTCCCTTCGCAATGCAATTCCAGGCAACGGTCCACATAAGCCTGCGCCATTTGCGTCTCTGTATGCAATTCAGCAAGTAAGAACTTTGAGTTCTGGAAGCTGGCAATGGATTGACCAAAGGCTTTGCGCTCTCGTGTGTACTCCAGAGTCCAACGCAAGGCAGCACGTGCAACTGCCACTGCACCGAGAGCCATACCGAAACGTTCTTGCGCAAGGTTGGTCATGAGGTACGTGAAGCCCATGCCGGGTTCACCCAACACGTTTGCTGATGGTACTTCTACATTGTCAAAGAACAGTTCCGCGGTGTCTTGTGCGTGCATACCCAATTTGTTGAGATTGCGACCACGCTCGAATCCCTTCATGCCACGTTCAAGAACTACGAGAGAGAATCCACGGTGGCCCGCATCAGGATCGGTGCGGCACACTGTCAACACGAGGTCAGAGTTGATGCCGTTCGTGATGAATGTCTTTGCACCATTCACGACATAGGTGTCGCCGTGCTTCACCGCCGATGTCTTCACACCGGCCATGTCGCTACCCGTGTTCGGCTCCGTGATGGCAATCGACGTGATGTATTCACCAGTCACCATCTTGGGCAACCAACGAGACTTCTGTTCATCAGTTGCGAGAGACAAGTAGTACGGCAACACAATGTCGTTATGCAATGTCATTCCATTGGCGCTACCAATCACACCAGCATCGGACACTTCTTCTTGCATAACTGCACCAAAGTGGTAGTCGTCCGTGCCGCCGCCTCCGTACTGCTCAGGCACGTGATAACCAAGGAAACCGTGCTTGCCAGCTTCGAGCCAAATGTCGCGTGGAGCAATGCCATTGGCTTCCCATTGTTCATGATGAGGCACTACTTCGTTGTCTAGCCATTGACGAAAGACAGAACGAAACTGCTCATGGTCTGCGTTGTAGACGGTGCGCTCGAAGAAATCCATGCTTCGTACGCTAGGCGTTCTCGCTGCTTAGGCGAGAACTGCGCGGGCGACGAGGTCTGTGCCGAATGCAGTCAGAATCGCCAGATATAGCAGGCCAGTTGCGGCCATCACTGCTGAGTAGAACTTCTCCCGCAATGCAGCACGGGTGACCTCAGTAAGAACAATGGTGGAGATTGCACATGCCACCCAGAACCAGCCGAGCATTCCGCCCCAACCGTCGCCGACAGAACCGCTCAGCACGCTGAACATGCCGGTGGGCAACAACATCACCACAATCTCAAACGGGGTGATCCAACGCAGAGCCGTTACAAGTTCACCCAGAATCGAACGAGGCAGGCCGGGTTGCACCAAGTACCAGTGACCCAACAACATGGCATCGCTCACTGCACCCAGGAAAGCAGTGCCCACAAGAACGCGCAACAAGTTGACCGTGATGCCACCTGCACCGTGTGCCGCGTCAATTGCTCCCGCAATCACACCGATGATTCCAATTGCAGGAGCAAGCAGATCCCACTGAGCGTTCTTGCGCTTCAGTGTCAACAATGCAGCGAGAGCACAGCCGATTGCGGCAATTTCACGCGCGATGATGACGTCGTTATAAAAACCAGCCGCTGCGGCACCTGCTGCCAACAGAAGAAACGTGCTGCGCATCAACCAGCCGTAGCCAGCACCCATCTCATGCTTGCGGGTGGTGAACCACAGAAAGAAAAGACCTCCGGTTGCCCATTGGAGAAGAACTGTGGCGGCATCAAGTCTGATCATGGGGTCCTATTTGTCGAGGATGACGAGGTGATGGTTCGCATGGTTGACAGGCATCGGGCCATTGTCAGTTGCCACCACGATGTCTTCTAAACGCATGCCCCACTTGTTCGGCACATAGATGCCGGGCTCCACGCTGTACGCATGACCCGCAGCAAGAAGAGTTGTGTTACCCGCAACCATGTAGGGGTCTTCATGCTCTTCCATGCCAATGCCATGCCCCGTGCGATGAACGAAGTACTCGCCATATCCGGCAGCGTCGATGATGCGACGAGTTGCGATATCAACGTGTTCACACGTGACACCTACTTTGCCCGCAGCAACACCGGCCGCTTGCGCCTCGAACAACACATCGTATGCGTCAGAGATTTCTTTCGGCGGTTCACCTAAGTGAACACAACGAGTGATGTCGCTGCAGTACCCATTCATGGTTCCACCAAAATCACACAGCACAATCTCGCCGTGCTTAATTACACGATCACCTGCATGGTGATGAGGGCTTGCAGCGTTCTCACCCGCGGCAACAATCGCGAAGTTCACCTTCTGATGTCCTTCTGCAATCAATCGCGCAGAAATATCTGCCGACACTTGTGCTTCAGTACGACCGACCAGTGGGATATCTCCGGCATGCAACTGCGCAGCAACGCGGTCTGCAGCTGCACCTGCAGCAACAAGTGCGGCAATTTCGGCGGCATCTTTACGAGAACGCAACGCTTCCATCACTGTCACACTGCGAACATATTTTGCAGACGGGCGATGTACTAACAAATCAACCAAGAAGCGAGACCACATCTGGTCGCCCACCGCAATTGTCTGTGCTGCACCCAACAACGTGTGCGCAATAGCCACGGGATCTTCTGTCTCATTCCAAGGAACCATGGTGAACACACCAGGCAACTCAGTCACGCGCGGTGCTTCCAGACGAGGAATGATGAGCGACGCTTCGCCATCGCGAGGCACCACCAACATGGTGAGACGTTCAAGTGGCATCGCCAAGTAACCCATGAGGTACGGCATGTCGTGACCCAGCGACAGAATCAGTGCATCAACACCAGTACGCGACATTTCTGCGCGTGCACGGTCAATGCGGGCCATGAAGACAGCGGCGTCAGTAGTGATGTTCATCGAGTTCCAATTGTGACAGGTACAGCGTGTTCAGCCGACTCTCGTGCGTGATAACTCGACCTGGTCAATGGGCTGGACTCCACATGACCAATTCCAAGCTCTTCGCCCACCCGCTTGTACATGTCAAAAATCTCTGGCTCCACCCAACGCGCGACAGGCAAGTGATTCGTTGTGGGGCGCAGGTACTGACCAATCGTCACGATGTCAACACCGATTTCTGCAAGGTCGGCAAGCACACCGAGAACTTCCTCGTCGGTCTCCCCCATGCCCACAATGAGACCCGACTTCACTGTGAGACCAGCCGCTTTACCGCGGGCAAGAACAGACAAACTGCGGGCATACCCAGCACTAGGGCGAACAGCGCGCTGCAAACGTGGCACTGTTTCGGTGTTGTGGTTAAACACATCAGGTCGAGCATCAATCAAGATGTCTAACGATTCAGTTCCACGAGCGTCAGAAATCAACGCTTCCACTTGAATGCTTGCGTCCACATTGCGAATCGCACGGATGCATTCAGCGACATGTGACATGCCTTCATCGGGAAGATCATCTCGCGCCACCATCGTGAGCACTGCGAACTTGAGTCCCATCTTTGCAACAGCATCTGCAATGTGAGCAGGCTCTGAAGCATCAGGCGCTTCAGGCTTTTGTGTGTCCACCAAACAGAAACCACATGCACGTGTACAACGTTCGCCCAACACCATGAAGGTGGCAGTGCCGTCGTTCCAACATTCAGAAAGATTTGGGCACCCAGCTTCTTCACACACTGTGACAAGTGAAAGGTCGCGCAATGTCTTCTTCAGGTTCAAAACCTCTTCGCCGTGCTTCACATGCGGGCGAATCCAATCCGGCTTGCGCTCTGACAATGGAATGGAATCCTCCACCCCCGCACGCGCAAGACGGCTCAACATGCGCACAGGCTGTCCAGGGCCCTCGCCACGTGAGAACGCAGAGAGGTCATCAGGGGTTTGCTTCCATGAAACGTCTTGACGTTCCATCTCACCGTTCCCCCAAGTATCCGCAGCATGTCGCGCAACCACCGCAGTGAAATCCTGCATGGAAATCTCAATGCCTTCTGCCGCAATAGACGTCACGGGGTATTCATCAATGCCACACGGAATGATGTTCGTGCTCATGTATTGAAGGTCTGTGTGCACGTTCACAGCAAAGCCATGCATGGTGCGCCGGCGACTCACGCGAACACCAATCGCACAAATCTTGCGCGGGTTTGTGTCGACATCAAGCCACACGCCTGGATAGCCGGCGAAGCGCCCAGCATTAGTGAGACCAATCTCATGTAAAGAGTTGATGATGACTTGCTCAACCGAGCACACATACGCAACGGAATCAGCAGGACCGTCGTTGCCACGCTTGGGCTGCAAGTTCACCAATGGATAACCCACCAGTTGTCCCGGGCCGTGATACGTGATGTCGCCACCGCGCTTCACACGAACAAAATCTGCACCCACTGCCGCAGGATCGCAACGAAGGTTCTTCTTCAAGTCAGCAGATGGTCCATACGTAAAGACGTGCGGATGTTCCATCAGCAATAAACGATTACCTGTTCCGTGACGGAACATTGCATCTTGTACGGCAAGTGCTTCGGCATACGGCACTCGACCTAACCAGCGCACATGAAGTTGAGTGGATGTGTCGGCCATGGTGTCGAACACTTCCGTCGCGATGGTCTGATTTAGACCTCGGACGACCAGTCGCGGGTCTCGAGGATTGACTTCACCTTCACAAGGAAGTGTGCGGCGTATGCACCATCGAATGCGCGGTGATCCCATGCCATTGCAAGGTTGCCCACTGGGTGGATTGCGATGCTCTCGCCGCCACCTGGAATCTCAATCACCACTGGCTTCTTCTTCACTGCATCAGTTGAGAGGATTGCAACCTGTGGCTGGTTGATGATTGGCATCGTGAGAACCGAACCAGATGAACCGTTGTTCGTAATGGTGAATGTTCCGCCAGAGATTTCCATTGGAGACAACTGACGTGAACGTGCGCGCACTGCAAGGTCATTCACCTCGCGAGAGATGGCACGAAGGCGCTTCTCATCTGCATCGCGAATCACTGGAGCCAATAGACCCTGATAGTCGAGGTCGATAGCGATACCGAGGTCAACGTACTTGTGCACGATGAGTTCGCTCTCGCCCACCGATGAGTTCAAGTGTGGGAATTCCTTAATTGCATCAACAACTGCACGTGCGATGAATGGCAAGTAAGTAAGGCTGAAACCTTCTGAGGCTTTGAACTCATCCTTCACACGCAAACGTGTTGCATCAACATTTGCGAAGTCAACTTCAACAACACTGAACGCAGCAGGAATTGCGTCCTTGCTCATGAGTGCATGAATGCCTGTTGCTTGACGAATCTTCGACAAGGCAACGACCTCATCGCGATTGCCGGCGACGACTCGCGGCGCAACGCCACGAGGTGCAGCTGCTGGTGCAGAACTTGCAGCGATCGCTGGTGCAGATGCTGGAGCAGAACCCTTGCTTGCAATCGCAGCGACAACGTCATCGCGTGTGATGCGTCCACCAGGGCCTGTGCCCTGAATGCGTGATGCATCAAGACCGTTTTCAGCAATCAACTTGCGCACCACCGGCGACAACACCACCGAAGAACCAGAACTTGCAGCAGGCGCACTTGCAGCAGGAGCCGCCGGTGCAGGCGCTGCAGCAGTTGGCGCCGCCTGTGGAACTGGAGCAGGAGCTGGGGGTGCTGAAGGTGCAGCTGCAGGAGTTGCCTGGGGAGCTGGGGAAGGTGCGGGCGCCGGTTCAGGTGCTGAAACTTGCGAGCTTGTGAGGGTTTCAGCAGCGGAAGCCGGCGACGAAGCACCTGCACCAGCTGATGAGGCGTCGCCAACAACGGCGATGACGGTGCCAACGGCGACGGTGTCACCTTCGGCAACGCGAATCTCTGTCAACACACCTGCAATCGGCGATGGAACTTCCGTATCGACCTTGTCGGTGGACACTTCGAACAATGGCTCGTCTGCTGCGACGGTGTCGCCGATTTTCTTAAACCAACGTGTGATGGTTCCTTCGGTGACTGTTTCGCCGAGTTGTGGGAGCGTGATCTCTGCCATGTTCGTAGTTCCTTGCGTTGCGATTTATGAGTTGATGCTGCGGCCGGTGAGAGACATCACTGTCTCGCCGAACAATTCGGACAGGCTTGGGTGCGGCTGGATGAAGTGAGCAATCTCTTCGACGTTTGCTTCCCAGTTCACTGCGAGATATCCGCCAGACAACTGTTCTGTTACCCATGGACCCACCATGTGCACGCCAAGAACTTGACCAGCAGAACCGTCTGGGTTCTTCTTCGCGATGATCTTTACGAGACCATCAATTTCACCAAGAATCATTGCGCGACTGTTTGCGCGGAACTGATGCTTTGCAACAACAACGTCGTATCCAGCAGCCTTTGCTGCTTCTTCGCCAGGGCCAGCCCATGCAACTTCGGGGCTGCAGTAGATAGCCCAGGGCACGCGGTCGTAGTCAACAGGAATTGCGTTCTCGCCCAACAACTGCTGCACGACAAGAATCGCTTCTGCGTATGCAACGTGTGCAAGCTGAGGCGTATTGATGAGGTCACCAATTGCGTACACCCCATCAACTGATGTCTGGCAGTACTCGTCGACTTCAACAAAGCCGCGCTCACTGACTGCAACCTTGGTGTTTCCAAGACCCAGCTGATCTGCGAATGGTCGACGACCAACAGAGACGATGACTGCATCAACCTCAAGAGTTTCGCCTTCACCAAAGGAAATCACTGTGGAACCACTGCCTGTTGGCGTATGGCCCTTGACTGCAACACCAGTCTTGATGTCAATCTTCTTCTTTTGGAAAGAACGAACAACAACGTTTGCAAGGTCAGCATCGAGACCAGGAAGAATCTTTGGAAGACCTTCAAGAATCGTTACTTGTGCACCAAGGTCAGCGAATGTTGAAGCAAATTCACAACCAATAGCGCCACCGCCGATAACAGCGATGCGTGCAGGAATGCGATCGAGCATGAGCACTTCGTCAGAAGTCATGATGGGGCCACCAGGTTCGAAACCTGGAATCACGCGAGGCACACTGCCTGCAGCGAGAATGACAGAGTCACCCTTCACTTGTGTGACTGTTCCGTCTTCTGCTGTGACGCTCACGGAGTTGTCTGCGTTCAACGCGCCAACACCCAAGAGGTAGGTCACCTTCTTCACCTTGACGAGACCGGTGAGACCCTTCACCAAACCGTCAACAATCTTTTGCTTGCGCGCCTGCGCAATAGCGAAGTCGGTTGCGCCAACAGTGACGTCGATGCCGAAGTCGGATGCATGTTCTGCATGGCGACGAGCTGCTGCGGTTTCAAGGAATGCCTTTGCGGGGATGCAACCGCGGTTCAAGCATGTACCACCAAGAGTGTCCTTTTCGACAAGTGCCACATTGAGGCCTGCCGATGCACCATAAAAAGCCGCGGCGTATCCGCCGGGACCGCCACCTACAACGACGAGGTCGAACTGGTCAGCCATGGGGGTCTTCTCCAATCACCGGTACGACGCTGTACCGACGCCTTATACGGTAGCCGTTTGGCCTACGGTGCCCACCGAGATTGCTGTCCTGCACGCAGGTAGGCAACGGTCACACTGCCTGTGCTCGCAGGGAAACCCACGACGCAGGTCTGCTTCGCGTCGGACGTGGTGGGCTGACAATCAGACTTCGACAACAGCGGGGAAATCACTTCACGACCGGCAACGAGGCGCCAACCTTCGACCGCATCCGCACCCTCAACACCCACCATCGTCACTGTCACCAGAGTGGCATCGGCTGCTTGCTCCACATCCGTGACTGAGACGGTCATATCGGACAACGTCGAGGAAGTTCCAAGCTCGAGAACGACAGCCTGCACTTCATCCGTGGCCATCTGGAACAGCTTTGTTCCACCTGCGACCATGATGGCGAGACCACAAATAAGGGCCGTGAGGATGAGTTTGCGGGTGCTCATGCGTCTCTCAGGCTACGCCCCCACCCCATCTCCCACCTAGAACAGGACTTTGGTCACCATCTCATTGGGGAACAACCCCACCGCCCGAGCGGTTGACTGTGGCATGAAGATTCTTGTTACTGGTGCCTCTGGCCTCATCGGCCGCGCACTCACCACCGAACTCAAGGCCCAGGGCCACACCGTGGTGGCAGCCGTTCGTCGCGAACCTCGCCGCAACGATGAAGTGCAGTGGGACCCCAAAGCCGGAATCATGAACCAGTCCGCATTCGATGGCGTCGACGCCGTAGTGCATCTCGCCGGTGCCGGCATTGGTGACAAGCGTTGGTCAGACGATTACAAGATGGAAATTCTTGAAAGCCGCACACTCGGAACAGCACTTCTCGCCAACACGATGGCTTCGTTGCCTGTGAAGCCAAAAGTTTTTCTCTCTGGTTCCGCCATTGGTATCTACGGTGCAAGTGACGACGAGATTCTCGATGAGTCCGCAGCAGACGGCGAAGGTTTCCTCGCTGACGTGTGTTGCGCATGGGAAGACGCAGCGGCACCCGCAACTGCTGCCGGTATTCGCACAGTGTTTCTTCGCACAGGCATCGTGTTGTCAACACAAGGCGGCGCACTGAAGAAGCAACTTCCGTTGTTCAAGTTGGGTCTTGGCGGAAAGTTCGGCAACGGCAAGCAGTGGCAGAGCTGGATCAGCATCACTGACGAAGTTCGCGCCATCATTCACCTGCTCACCTCGCAAGTGTCTGGCCCCGTGAACCTCACTGCACCAGAGCCCGTCACAAATGCTGAGTTCACCAAGGTTCTCGCATCCACTGTGTCGCGTCCTGCACTCTTCCCCATTCCACCATTTGGTCCAAAGTTGTTGCTGGGTGGCGAACTCGCTGATGCATTGCTCTTCACTGGTCAACGCGTCATTCCCGATGCGCTCACCAAAGACGGCTTTGTCTTCACACATCAAACACTTGATGTGGCGCTTCGTGCTCTACTGAAGAAGTGACAAACACTTCTCTTCCCGCACATGCCGACGTTGTCATTGTCGGCGCAGGACTAGCCGGTCTTGTTGCTGCACGCGTTCTTGAACAACACGGCATTTCACCAGTTCTTCTTGAGGCATCTGACGGCGTCGGTGGTCGAGTTCGCAGCGACATCGTGGATGGATTCATCCTCGATCGTGGCTTCCAAGTTCTTCTCACGGGTTACCCAGAGATCTATCGCCACCTCGATATCCCTGCATTAGATCTACGTGCCTTTGAACCAGGCGCAAATGTGTGGCGCGAAGGAAAGTCTCACATCGTGGGCGATCCATTCCGTCGTCCGAAGACTCTTGTCAGCACCACATTTGCACCCATTGGCACTGTGATGGACAAAGCACGCATTGCATTGATGCGTGCGAAGTTGAAGAAGTCCGACCCCAAGCAACTGCTGCGTGGCAACGACATCCCCACTGCAACTGCATTGCGTGCAATGGGATTCTCTTCAAAGATGATCGAGCGTTTCTTCCGTCCACTGGTCGGCGGCATTCAACTTGATCCTTCGTTGTCGTCATCACGCCGCATGTTCGATGTCATTTTCCGTACGTTGGCAACTGGCGACTCCGTTGTGCCGGCGCGCGGCATGGGCGAGATCACTCAGCAACTCGCTGCATCACTGAAGAACACCTCACTGCACTTGAACACTGCTGTCACTGCAGTGTCTTCTGGTTCGGTGACTGTTGCAGGCGGTCACACCATTGCAGCAAAGGCAATCATCGTTGCGGCCGAAGGCCCTGCAGCATCGCAATTGCTGGGACTGCCACCAGTTCCATCAAAGTCAGCTGGTTGCGTGTATTTCTCTGCACCATCTGCACCGGTTGATGGCGCTTATGTAGTTCTCGATGGCCACGGTCAAGGCCCCGTGTACAACGTGGCAGTGATGTCAGAGGTATCTCCGCACTATGCCCCCGCTGGAAAGCACCTCATTGCTGCAGCAATCCCCGGCGTGATTGACGGAGATCTTGAAGCTATTGCGCGTACACAACTTCGCAGTTGGTGGGGCGCACAGGTGGATACCTGGACTCATTTGCGCACATACAAGATTGCGCACGGCCAGCCAGGCCAAGATGCACCGTTCTCTCCGAAGCAAAACGTCTCGCTCGGTGATGGTTTATACGTATGCGGCGACCACCGCGACACTGCATCTATCCAAGGAGCGATGTATTCCGGCCGTCGTTGTGCGGAATTGGTTGCTCAGCAAGTCAGACTGTCCGTATGACCACTTCTGATCCAAACAAGATCGTCTCTCGCTCCGTTGTTGTTCCTGCACCCGCTGCAGACATCTTCAATCTGCTCGCAGACCCACGCCGTCACGGAGAGATCGATGGTTCAGGTTCGGTCAAGGCTGCAGATATCGATGCCCCAGAACGCCTGTCACTGAATTCAAAGTTCGGCATGAAGATGCGCATCGTCGTGCCGTACACGATGATGAACACAGTGGTGGAGTTCGAAGAAGGCTCACGCATTGGCTGGCGCCACATTGGTGGGCACGTATGGCGCTACATCTTGGAGCCAGTGGATGGCGGCACAAAAGTGACAGAGCAGTTCGACATGAATACTGCGAAGAGCTACTTGGGTCTCAAGATCATGAATGCACCAAGCAATAACGCAAAGTCCATTGAAAAGACTCTTGCGAACTTGGTACGCGTCTTTACGAAGTAATTAGCGAATGTGCTGCGAAACAGCACGACGCAAATACTGACCACGCCCGGCAGTTCCAAAGAACTGTCCGTTATCGACAATTACATCGCCGTGCGACAACACTGTGCGCACTTTGCCCGTGATGTTCATGCCTTCATAAGCAGAGTGATCAAGATTCATGTGATGCATCGCTTGTCCCAGTGTTTGTGCAGCAGTGGGGTCATACACCACAACATCTGCATCAAGTCCTTCACGAATTGCGCCTTTTTGTGGCAAGCCAAACAAACGCGCCGGCGCAGTTGAACACACTTCCACCCAACGCTCTGCAGTGATGTGGCCGGCAATAACGCCTTGGAACACAAGATCCATGCGGTGCTCCACGCCACCAATGCCATTTGGCACCACGTTGAACGCTTCGCCATTTGCCAACTTCTGTTCACGTAAGCAGAACGGACAATGGTCGGTGCTCACCACTGCTAATTGATCAACGCGCAAGCCTTCCCAGAGGTCTGCGTGATGGTGCTCGTGCTTTGAACGCAGAGGTGTTGAGCAAATGTATGCAGCGCCATCGGGCCAACCCTTGCCCAGATGATCTTCGAGTGAGAGGTGCAAATACTGCGGACATGTCTCAGCGAAAATGTTTGTGCCACGCGACCGTGCTTCCACCACTTCACGCAATGCGTGCGAGCTTGAAAGATGCACGATGTACAGCGGCGCATTACCCGCAACACGCGCAAGCACACCAGCGCGATGCACTGCTTCGGCTTCCAACTCTGGCGGACGAGTGCGCGAATGGAAATCCGGCGTGAGATTTCCGGCCGCAACTGCTTGCTCAATAAGAACATCAATTGCGAGACCATTCTCGGCATGCACCATTGCCATCATTCCGGTGTCGGCACACATCTGCAGTGCTCGCAACAGTTGTCCGTCATCGGAATACAAACGGCCGGGATACGCCATGAACAACTTGATAGATGCAACACCTTCGCGCTCAATCAATGAACGCGTATCAATGAGAGCTTGTTCGTCAACGCCACCAAGCACTTGATGTAGGCCCCAGTCGACAACGCATTGACCTTCTGCCTCTGCCAATCGCTGTTCAAACGATTGCAACACGTTGCCGCCGGCACGCTGTTCAGAGAAGTCAATGATTGTTGTGGTGCCACCATGCGCTGCTGCGGTGGTTCCCGACAAGAAAGTGTCCGATGACGACATGGTTCCCGTATCGAGCTGCATGTGCACGTGAGCATCAACGCCACCAGGAACAACGAGGCATCCTGCTGCGTCAATCACACGATCATCAGGACCAGGGGCAATACCACCTGCAGAACGAGGCACGATGGAAACAAAGCGACCGTTCTCGATTGCAACGTCCGCTTCGGCTCTGCCATCGGCATTCACCACGGTTCCATTGACAATCAGAGTGCGCACACAGCAAATCTAAACCCTCATCGGTGCGTTCTCTGTGCTACACCACATACGTGGCAATTTCTCTCCCCCAAGGTTTCTCGTCATATGTCGCCAATGTGGGCGTCAAAGACGACAGCAAAGACTTCACCGTGGTTCTCGCCGATGCAGGCTCCGCCTCCGCTGGTGTCTTCACCAAGAGCCGCTTCGCTGGCCCATCAGTCGAAGTATCTCGTCGCCACAACACCGGCCATGCACGTGCAATGGTCGTGATCTCTAAGAATGCAAACGTTGCAAACGGCCCCGAGGGTCTTGCGCATGCAGAAGAAGTCACCGCATCTGTTGCTGCCAAGTTGGGCATCAACGCCTCTGAAGTTCTCATTGCGTCTACCGGTGTCATCGGACGCCTGTATCCCATCGATCGCATTCGCACCGGCATCGCTGCTCTCCCCTTCCCGTTGCCGGCGAAGGACGCAGAAGAGGTCGCGCGCGGCATCATGACCACCGACACGGTGCACAAGGTTTCCGAAGCAACTGTTGCTGGTTCTTCAGCACGCGTTGTGGGTGTCGCTAAAGGCGTGGGAATGATTGAGCCCGACATGGCAACGATGATTTCCATGATCTTCACCGATGCAGCCATCTCATCGTCAGACCTTGATGCAATCTTCCGTCGCGTTGTCGACCGCACGTTCAACTGCGTGTCAGTCGATACGGACACTTCCACCAGTGACACCGCAATTGTTTTAGCAAGTGGCGCTGCAGGTGCAGTTGATGCCGCTGCTTTCGAAACTGCACTCGAATCGGTGATGTTGGAGTTAACAAAGAAAATCGCTCGCGATGGCGAAGGCGCAGAGACACTCATCGAAGTGCACGTTGATAACGCGCGCGACGAAGCACAAGCAAAGACAGTCGCGAAAGCAATCGTGAACTCTCCCCTTGTGAAAACTGCAGTTCACGGTGCAGACCCCAACTGGGGCCGCGTCGCAATGGCCGTTGGCAAGTGCAGCGACTACACCGATATTGATCAGGAAAAGGTCGTCATTCGCTTCGGCACGCAAGAGGTGTATCCATCACAAGTAGATGAAGCAGGCCTTGCGAAGTTGAGCGAGTACATGAAGGGCGACGATGTACTGATTCATGTTTCGCTACAGACAGGTTCTGCGCAGGCAACCGTGTGGGGCTGCGACCTCACCGACGGCTACGTGCGTATCAACGCCGACTACACCACCTGATACACACCGCTATCTAGCGGGTTTCGAGATAGGCGAAGATCTTCTCGCGATACGGCGCAATGCTCTTGTATTGCGCGACATTCTCCGGGATCTTGTTGACCAGTTCTGCAATGTCCTGCACTAACGGTTCTTCACGTTCCATAAAGTCCGACAGTTGCTCTACATACGTACGAATCGTGAAGAGAATGCCGCCGGTCAACGGCAGGCGACGCAATGTTTGCCATTCCACACGAAACCACATGTCAGCTGCGTCCATCTCGGGTGTCACCGGCGGAATATCTGGCTGAAACAACGCAGGATGATTCGAGATTCCCCAGTTGATACGCCACATCGGACGCTCTGGGTTTAAGCGCATCATCACCGAGTTCACAGGCGAATTCAGATCTTCTTCGTACCGCGCAACCGGCGAATGAATGCTCGCCATCGTGCCACCGATTTTGTCGGCTAAGCGCCAACGATTCGGTGCACACAGCACAGCGGCAGCCAAACGTGGGACTCCATTTTCATCAGGCAACAAGATGCATAAGTCATCAGCGACCTGCAGCGCAGCATCAACCAATGCATCAACACCCGATTCCATCGAAGGATTCGCACCGATTGATGCAAGCACTCCGGCTGCAACTTCTTCGCACGCTTCTTCTGCACCTTCGACGCATGCAATGACTTCTTGAGGGCGTTCTGCAATGAGAGATCGCTTCATTGCAATCGTGTGTGACCAGTCATCGTCAAGAGATGACACCCACTGCTTCACATCAAGCGGTCGAGCACCAACGCGCAATTTCACTGCTTCAACTGCAGTGGGAAACATCGTCGATGGAATAGGGATAGAACGACGATTCCCCAGGACAAAGCCCGGGGAATCGTTAAGAGGTGATTCTTGCCGATCAAACGGCGTGAACGGATCGTTATGGAAAACGATGCTCACTTAGGCGGCATACGAATGCCACCGTCCACGCGGATGGTTTCAGCATTCATGTAGCTGTTCGTGATGCACTCAAGAACCATCGATGCGAGCTGCTCTGGCTTGCCCAACTTCTGTGGGAAGAGAACGCCCTTCTGCAACTGAGCCTTAAAAGCTTCGCTTGCGTCACCGCTGCCATAGATAGGAGTGTCAATGAGACCAGGAGCAACTGTGTTGATACGAATACCAACAGGTGCAAGGTCACGAGCGACTGGCAATGTCATACCGACAACGCCACCCTTTGATGCGGAGTAAGCATTCTGACCAATCTGGCCGTCGAATGCTGCAACAGATGCGATGTTCACGATTGCGCCGCGCTCGCCGTCTTCAAGAGGCTCGGTCTGGCTCATTGCTGTTGCTGCGATGCGGATTGCATCGAAGGTGCCCACCAAGTTGATGGCGATGACAAGCTTGAAGCGATCAATGTCAGCAGCCGATGAATACTGGCCATCCTTACCGATGGTGCGCTGTGCTGCACCGATACCGGCGGAGTTCACGAGAACGCGAAGTGGTCCCATGGACTTTGCCATTTCCACTGCGTTGATGATGTCTTCGGTCTTTGTCACGTCGACTGGGCAGAAAGCGGCATTGCCGACTTCCTTTGCGAGCGCCTCGCCAACTTCACGCTGACGCTCGAGGTCGGCGATGACGACCTTTGCGCCACCCTGAGCCAGGAGACGAACGGAGGCGGCACCGATTCCCGATGCTCCGCCAGTGACAATTGCGCTTACGCCTTTGATTTCCATGTCGTCAGGCTACGCAACAAGGGGCGTTGGCTCCTAGCCGAACCGCCCGATGCCCCATCAGCCTTGGGTTTGGGCAACCGCCAAGGCATCCACGAGGTCATTCATCGGGTCGCCACTGTGGCCCTTCACCCATGCGAATTCGATGTTGCCGCGCTTGACGACCAAGTCAATGAACGGCTCCCACAAATCGCGATTCGCAACGGGCTGACGCTGGGAGTTCTTCCAGCCGCGAGCGTGCCAACCCTTCCACCACTTGTCGTTGAAGCACTTCACCACATAAGTGGAATCGGCCACGATGATGATCTTGCGAGGGTCGTCGGCATAGGTCTTTACTGCGTCGTATGCAGCCATGATTTCCATGCGCTGGTTCGTGCTGCGTGCCTCGGCACCACTGGCTTGGGGCTGCCCACCTGGCGACACGGCCCATGCCCAACCGCCGGGGCCAGGGTTACCTGAACATGCCCCGTCTGTGTAGATGACCACGGTGTCGTCGGAATGTTCCATTCACCGATTGTCCCTTATGACGGGTGGCGCAATGGGCATACCCACTCAATAGTGGGAGAATGGGCGCGTGATCTACGACGACTCCGTCCATCAGTTACCCGACACTGATCCCGGCGAGACGCAGGAATGGCTCGACTCGCTCGATTCAGTCGTCACCGGCCACGGGCCGAATCGTGCTCGCTATTTGTTGGCACGACTTCTTGAACGAGCACAACAGTCGAACGTCAGTTTCCCTGCCACCGTTTCTACGCCGTACGTGAACACCATCCCCGTTGATGATGAGCCGTGGTTCCCTGGCGATGAACATCTTGAGCGCCGCATTCGCGCATACATCCGATGGAACGCAGCAGTGATGGTCACTCGTGCGAATCATCACACCGAAGGCATCGGTGGACACCTTTCAACATTTGCAAGCTCCGCAAGTTTGTACGAAGTGGGCTTCAACCATTTCTTCCGCGGAAAAGCTGACGGCACTCCTGGTGATCACGTGTATTTCCAGGGCCATGCAGCGCCAGGTGTTTATGCACGCGCGTTCTTAGAAGGTCGCCTCTCAGAAGACGATATGGACCACTTCCGCCGTGAGATCGGCCGCGATGGTGCAGGGCTATCTAGCTATCCGCATCCCCGACTCATGTCTGAATTTTGGGAACACCCCACAGTGTCAATGGGACTTGGACCATTAACTGCGCTCTATCACGCACGTTTCAATCGCTATCTCCACAACCGTGGCATCGACGACACCTCGATGAGTCGCGTGTGGACATTTCTTGGTGATGGCGAAACAGATGAACCAGAAACTCTCGGTTCGATCTCACTTGCTGCGCGCGAACAACTCGACAACTTGGTCTTTGTCGTCAACTGCAACTTGCAACGTCTCGATGGTCCTGTTCGTGGCAACGGCAAAGTCATTCAAGAACTCGAAGCAACATTCCGTGGTGCCGGATGGAATGTCATCAAAGTCATTCTTGGTTCAAAGTGGGACGAACTTCTTGCCGCAGACGTTGATGGCGTGTTGCTCAACAAGCTGAACTCCACTGTTGATGGTGAATTCCAACGCCTTGCAATTGAAGATGGTGCATACATTCGTAAGAACTTCTTCGGCGATGACCCACGCTTGTTGCAGCTGGTTGCACACCTCAGCGATGAAGACCTTGTCAACTTGCCGCGAGGCGGTCACGACTATCGCAAGGTCTACGCCGCATATAAGGCAGCAGCCGACAACCTCGGCTCAGGTAAGCCAACAGCCATTCTGTGCAAGACCATCAAGGGATGGACTCTTGGCCCGCAGGTGGAATCTCGTAACGCCACACATCAAATCAAGAAGCTCAACACGGAACAGTTGCGGGCACTTCGTGATCGTTTGAAACTGCACGATGAAATTCCTGACAGCGCACTCGATGCCGACGAGCCTCCGTATTACCGCCCCGCCGTTGACTCTGTGGAATACCAGTACATGCAAGAGCGCCGTCGTGCATTGAACGGTTTCGTACCCGAACGCAAACACTGGACACGTTCTCCACTCACTCTCCCTGCCGCCAGTGCATTCACGGAGTTCCTTGCAGGGTCAGGCGATCAAGCGGTCAGCACCACCATGGCGTTCACTCGCATGTTGCGCAATCTCGCACGCGATGAACAATTCGGTTCTCGTGTGGTTCCCATTGTTCCCGACGAAGCACGCACCTTCGGCATGGATTCCCTGTTCCGCGAACAGAAGATCTACGCAGCACACGGCCAGAAGTACGAACCTGTTGACCATGACCTGTTGTTGACATACGCAGAGTCTGCTCAAGGTCAAATTCTCGAAGAAGGCATCACCGAAGCAGGTGCAATGTCCAGCTTCATCGCAGCCGGCACCAGCTATTCCACGCGTGGCGTGCCCATGGTTCCGTTCTTCACCTTCTATTCCATGTTTGGCTTCCAGCGCATTGGTGATCTCATCTGGCAAGCAGCCGATGCACGCACGCGCGGTTTCCTCATGGGCGCAACAGCGGGTCGCACCACCCTCATGGGCGAAGGCTTGCAACATCAAGACGGACACAGTTTGTTGCTCGCCAGCACTGTTCCGGCATGCCAGGCCTACGACCCCGCCTTTGCATACGAGCTAGCCGCGATTATTGAGCATGGCATCGACAAGATGTACGGCGCATCACCTGCTGACATCTTTTATTACATCACTCTCTACAACGAGAACTTGTTGATGCCTGCACGACCAGCACATGTAACAACGCAAGACATCATCAACGGCCTCTATCGATACAGCGCACAATCGTCCGAGGTAGATGCATCAATCTTCTTCTCCGGAACATCGTTTGTTGCTGCGTCCCGCGCCGCCGACATCCTTCGCGCCTCCTTCAACATCACCGTTGATCTCTGGTCAGCCACGTCGTATAAGTCGCTGCGTGAAGATGCAATGGAAGTGGAACGTTGGAATCGCTTGCACCCCACTGCAACACCACGCACGTCCCTCTTGCAGGACGCAGTCGGATCATCAACAACACCCATCGTTGCGGTCACCGATTTCATGCGCATCGTTTCGGAACAGATTGCGTCGTATCTCCCACACCACACCTTCATTGCGCTCGGAACCGATGGCATGGGTCGCAGCGATACTCGCGTTGCTCTTCGTCGCTTCTTCGAGACAGACGCAGAACACGTTGTTGTGGCAGTTCTCACGGCATTAAACGGCGCACATGGCATCACGAATGACACAATTGCTCAGGCGATTACAGACTTCGGCATTTCTGCGGATGCGCCACACGGACTCTCGCGCGATTAACTAGGACACACATGGGCACCCTCTACATCACCGGCATCCCCGAATCAGATGCGTTGCTGAACGCCAACGGAACTGCATTGCTCATTGGCATGTTGCTCGATCAGCAAGTTCCGATGGAGTGGGCATTCAACGGTGCCTACACACTGAAGAATCGACTTGGTCATCTCGACCCAAAGAAGATTGCAGCGATGAGCCCTGATGACTTCCTTGCGTTGTGCCTTGATAAGCCAGCCATTCATCGTTTCCCGAAGGCCATGGCACAGCGCATTCACGCGATGTGCGGCATCATCGCCACGCAGTACAAGAACAAGGGCGAAAACATCTGGAACGACACCGTCGATGCGACAGTGGTGTTCGAACGACTTCGCGCTTTGCCCGGTTACGGCGAAGAGAAGGCACAGATTTTTATGGCGCTGCTTGGTAAGCGCTTTGGCGTGCAACCAAAGGGCTGGGAAAAGGCCGCCGGTGTATTCAGCGACAAGAACCCACGCACTGTTGCCGATATCACGAATCCAGAGACACTGATCAAGGTGCGTGAGTGGAAGAAGATGGAGAAGGCCGCGAATCGCGACAAGCAATCTCGCCCACTTCCTGCAAAGGCAACAGCACCTCGTAAGGCCGGTGTCATCAAGCCACCTGCACAGAAACCCGCACCAAAGAAGCCCGCAAAATGACCACACTCATCACGGGCGGCGCTGGTTACATCGGCTCCATCACCACGCGACTCATACGTTCCACTGGTCGTGGCGTTGTCGTACTCGACACCCTGGAGAATGGCCACCGTGCGGCAGTGGGCGATGCCCCGTTCGTGCAAGGCGACATTGCTGACACTGATCTTGTTGAGCGCATCTGCCGCGAACACGGAGTTGATGAAGTCGTTCACTTCGCTGCATACAAAGCTGTCGGCGAAAGCATGGAAAACCCCTCCAAGTATTTCCAAAACAATGTCACCGGTTCTCAGAAGCTTTTTGATGCACTGAACCGATCAGGTGTTGAGCGCATCGTGTTCTCCTCCACCGCTGGCGTGTACGGCACACCCGACACAGTTCCTGTTCGCGAAGATGCAGAGCCACGTTGCGAAAGTGTGTACGCAGAGACCAAGTTGATGATCGAGAAGACACTCGGCTGGTACTCGCGCACCACCAACATGCGTCATGTGTGCTTGCGCTATTTCAATGCAGCAGGCGCCACCGCCGATTCAACACTGGGCGAAGATTGGCGTTACTCACAAAACCTCATCCCACATGTGATGAAGGCACTGCTTGGCCATGCACCAGCACTCAAGGTTTTCGGCAATGACTTCCCCACACCTGATGGCACTGGCGTACGCGACTACATCCATGTGGAAGACCTCGCAACGGCACATGTTGCAGCACTCGATCATCTGAAGAACAATGGCGCGAGCATCACATGCAATGTAGGCACTGGTTTTGGCACCAGCGTGATGGACATCATCACTGCAACTGAACAAATCACCGGCAAGAAAGTTCCGTACGAAATTGTTGGTCGTCGTGCCGGCGACCCTGCTGAGTGTTACGCAGACCCCAGTCTCATCAACAAGACCTTTGGCTGGTCACCCACTCGCTCGCTTGATGACATCATCTCCACTGCTCACGCCTGGCACTCCACGCATCCTGCGGGACACGACAACTAGTCACATACTGAGTGCGCGTTGGCGATCAAGCCAACCCAGCAACACTGCAACAGCACGAGGGTCATGACGCAACCGGTGACCAGCACCAGCAATCACGCGCAACTCTGCACTGCCATGTGCTTCTGCAAGAACACGAGAGTCAGCAACAGGAACGCTCTCGTCTTCATCACCGTGCATCACTAGCAATGGACGTGGCGCAAAACGACGTGCTGCATCGACAGGACGGAATCGACGAAGCTCGCGACTCCACTCATCGAATCCACGCGGGAAACCTGGCGTGCGAATCGCACCAATTTCGCGCGCATGCTCCAAGAATCGACGGGGCTGACTGGCCCAGTCATCAAAATCTGCACGTGCGCCCAAGAGAGCGCATCCACGAACTCGCGGATCGTCGGCAGCCACGTTGAGCGCTAAAGCGCCGCCGGTGTTTGTGCCCACCAGCCAAATTCCGTTCGGATTTGTTTCTGCTTCCAAATGGTCAATCGCTGCACGCAGGTCATCAACCCACCCTTGCATTGAAAAGTCACCTTCGCTGGAACCGCAACCGCGGAAAGTAAATGTGAGTGCAGCCCAACCCAATTCATTCGCCATGCGATCCATGAGTTGAGGAAACGTGACGCCTGATTGACGCGCATCAAGCGGACCAATGGGAAAGCCATGACACAAGATGACGCCAGGAAGCGACGAACCGTGACCGGCAGGGACGGCGAGATAGCGATGAAGCGTGAGAGGACCAGAACGGAAGGTGCCGTTCATTCCTCCGGACATTGTTTACGCGCGGGGCTTACGAAGGCGACGAGTTGCACCGGCGGTCGCCAATGCGTACCCACGATTGCGTGCTTCAGCCAAAGTGTCTGGTCCGAAACAAAGGCCAACGCCTTCGTTCACGATTTCTTCGATGATGGCCTCGTCGGTCCATTCATCAAGGTCGTACACAAGCTGCGTGCGCTTGTCACCAAGAAATCGGGTGTGCTCAAACCGTACGGGGCGTTCCATGCCCTTCACGGTAGTCGCCACACGCCCGTCCTGCACGAACGCAAGTTTCAGCGAGGGCGAATCAGTGAGAAAACAGCGTCAAAGGAGATGTCATCCCATGTGCCAAGGTCAACACTGCCCTTATCCATTTCGGCCAACACGCGACCATTGATCTGGCCATGCAACCAATATGCGGCAGCAAGTGGGTCGAGGTCTTGACGTACCCATCCTTGACTCTGAGCAAACTCTGTGGCCTTAGCCAATGAAGTTAAGAAGGTCCGATTAATTATGTTGATCGCCTCGGCCAACTCTGGGTTCGTCTGCGCTGCACCAATCACACTGAGACGCACACGTCTTGCCGCGATACGTTCCGGCTGATAACTCCATGTCATTGAAGCCCGAAGTGCGTTCTCATATTCATCTTGGTTGGACACCATCATCATGAGGCGGTCAATTGGTACTTCTAGGTCTTGACTTCTCTTGTACCACTCGGCGTATGCAGCAGTCACCAATGCAGAGCGATTCTTGAAGTGGTGATACACAGATGGTTCTGTCACGCCAACGATGTCAGCAACTTTGGCGACACGGACCGCGGATTCGCCACCTGCTTCCATCATCACGATGGCCGCGTCAATCATCTTGTTTCGCATCTCAGTCCCTGCACTCACTTCGCACAGATTAGATTGCGAACATGATTCCCACTGAAACAATCAACAAACTCGAAGAGACGTGGCGGTCCATCAGCGAATTCTGCGCCACCCTCACAGAGGTCCAGTGGAAGACACCAACCCAATTGCCCAACTGGTCAGTGCAGGACAATCTTGCGCACCTCATCGCTTTCGAATCTGAGTTTCATGGACTTCCACGTCCTGAGCACACCGCCACCGACAAATCGCATGTCAAGAATGACCTTGGCGACTCGAATGAAGACGACGTCGACTACTGGCGGTCCTTCACGGGTGCAGAAGTACTCACCGAGTGGAACAAGATTTTCGAAGCGCGCCTCACTGAAATGCGCACGGCTGACGATGCGTACTTTGCACGTGAAGTCATGAGCCCTGTTGGCCCAACAACTGTTGCTGATTTCATGCACATTCGCATCCTTGACTGCTGGACCCATGAACAAGACATGCGTCGCGTCCTCGGACTATTCGGACATCAAAGTGGCCCGTCTGCCGAGCACACCATTGACCGTCTTATTCGTACCGTGCCCATGGTGATCGGCAAGCGCGCCGGCACCGCAGAAGGTGAAAGTGTTGTCATCCGAATTACTGGTCACGTACAGCGAATTATCACAACAACAATTGTCGATGGTCGCGGAAAAGTCAGCAATGAGATTCCCGCAACGTCACGCTGCGACATCAGCATGGATAGCGACACATTCATGCAATTAGCAACCGGACGCGCCACGTACGACGAAGTGGCAGCGAATGTCTTCGTCAGCGGAGACGTAGAGCATGCGAACCGAGTTCTGACTCAGTTCAGCATGATGATCTAAAGCGAGTCTGCCTTCGGACCAACTGCGCCGATTGCGGCGAGATACGCGTTGTGCGCATCCAACACATAGACCACATCGACATCATCTAGAAGTTCCACTCCGCGCGCCACTGACTCATTCATCAGATATGCAGCAAGTGCTGTCTCATCTGCAATGACAGGCGTATCAATGTCTTGGCGACGATCAACAACATCCTTTGGCATGAGATCACGGTCGGACATCCAGTTGAGATGTCCCAACAACAATGCGCGCACTTCGTCAGAGGTCAAACGGGACTGTGTCGCCTCTGGCAATGCATCAGATACAAACAACACTGCTTGATCAATCTCGTACACCACACGTGGCGCAACCGCATCGAGACGATGCGCTTCACGGCCAACAACGACCGCAGCAATGACAAACACAATCAGCGCGGAAAGAACTGCGAACACGATGGTTGTTGTAGACATCTGCTCAGCCTATGTCGGGACAAACAAAAGAGCCCGGGCACAAGGCCCGGGCTCTTTCTTGAATCTGTTTCAAACAGTGATCAGATACCGATGCGCTGAGCAAGAAGCTCGCGGTGGTAGGTGGGGTCACCGAAGATGAGTTCGCTTGACTTTGCACGCTTGAAGTAGAGGTGTGCTGGGTGTTCCCAGGTGAAACCAATACCGCCGTGAATCTGAATGTTCTCAGCTGTTGCGTGGAAGTAAGCCTCTGAGCAGTATGCCTTTGCAAGTGAAGCGACCGAAGGAAGTTCTTCGTTCATTTCAGCTGCACACCACATGCCGTAGTAAGCAGCGGACTTTGCGGACTCAACCTCAAGCAACATGTCTGCACACTTGTGCTTGATTGCCTGGAATGAACCAATGGGGCGACCGAACTGGATGCGATCCTTTGCGTACTGCACTGCCATTTCGAGAACCTTCTGAGCTCCACCAACCTGCTCAGCTGCAAGTGCAACTGCTGCGAGGTCCATGACCTGAGAAAGAACTGCGCCGCCATTGCCCTCTGTACCGATGAGCTTGGCTGGTGTGTTGTTGAACTCAAGCTTTGCTTGCTTACGTGTCTGGTCCATTGTGGAAAGAGCTGTACGTGTAAGGCCGCTTGCGTTGCCTTCTACTGCGAAGAGGCTGACACCCTTAGCGGTACGAGCTGCAACGATGATGAGGTTTGCGGTGTGACCGTCAAGCACGAAGCTCTTGGTGCCGCTGATGGTGAAGTCGGAACCTGCACCCTTTGCCTCGATCGTGATGCCTGCTTCGTCCCAACGGCCTGATGGCTCGGTGGTTGCAAGTGTTGCGATTGTCTCGCCGCTTGCGATGCCAGGAAGGTATGCCTTCTTTGCTGCATCGTCACCGGAAAGGAGAAGTGTGTTTGCTGCAAGAACAACGCTGGAGAAGAACGGTGCACACAAGAGAGCGCGACCCATTTCTTCAAGAACAACACCGAGCTCGATGAAGCTGTAACCCTGACCACCGAATTCTTCGGGGATTGCGAGACCCTGAAGGGCCATTTCGCCAGCCATCTGTGACCAGACTGCTGCGTCGAAACCGTTCTCGGTTTCCATGTTCTCGCGAACTGCCTCTTCAGATGACTTGTTCTCAAGGAACGAGCGCACCATCTTGCGGAGTTCTTCTTGTTCTTCACTAAATGCAAAATTCATGGCTTCATTCTGACCGAGCCCACCGTGCCTTCGCTAGTCAAGCCGTGTACACGGGTGTACACAACCTGTAACCTGCCGGGATGGCCTTTGTAGGAATGCGGGAATTCAGATCAGCCCTCGCCACATATATACGGCGGGCACAACATGGCGAGCGGGTCATCATCACTGTCGATGGTGCCCCCGTGGCCCAACTCAGCAATATGGCCGCCGACATGGCTGGCGTGACCATGGCCGACCTCATTGCCCGAGGTGCCGTTGCTCCTCCACGTCGGCGAGGTGATTGGATCCCCGACGACCCCCTTTTTCTTTCCTCCGGTGCACGTGTTGACCGAGCCCTCAACCAGGTGCGCTCATGACCGTCTTTCTCGATGCCAGTGCACTGTTGTCCCTGCACATTGACGGCCCATCACGCACCATCGTGAACGAGGCATTAAACGGCGACACCACGTGGGCCGCTTGCGCTGTTGCCCTCGGTGAAGCGATCGCCGCTGCATCGCGTCTGACCGACGAACCAGTACTGATTCGTCACCTTGAAGACATGCTGCGACATACATGGGACTTCCTCCATGTAGTGCCACTTGACCAAGCGCTTCTCGATGAGGCAACAAGCCTGTGCCAAGAACAGCCTGTCGGTATGTCCACCGGCATGCATCTTGCAGCCGCCGCTCGGCTGCCTCAACCCATCAGCTTTGTCACCTTTGATGCTGCACAGATTCCCGTTGCACTGTCCATGGGTTTCGAGGTTGTGTCAGGCTAAGCACATGGCTTCGCCGCTCGGGACTCTCCACTACTTCGATCACAACCTCGAAGTGCATCGCGTCGTTGTCGGTTCGTATGCCAACAACGTTTTCATCGTGCGCTGCAAGCACACAGGTGATGCGGTTCTGATTGATGCCGCCAACGAACATGAGCAGTTGCTGGAACTATGCACCGCTCTCGGTGTGCGCCGTGTTCTTGAAACGCACGGACACTGGGATCACATCCAAGCAGTACCCGCCATGCGTGAAGCAGGCTACGAAGTTGCCGTCATGAATGAAGATGCCGAAATGTTGAAAGACGTTGGGTACGACGTCTTCATCACCGATACGCAAATCATTGAAGTCGGAAGGCTGCGCCTCGAGGCAATTCATAACCCAGGCCACACGCCTGGTTCTGTTTCTTTCAAGGTGCATGACGCACCGCTGCTTTTCACCGGCGACACGTTGTTCCCAGGCGGTCCTGGCGCAACTCATTTCCCCGGCAGCAGTTTCGACACCATCATTCAGTCACTCGACAACAGACTCTTCACTTTCCCCGGAAACACTGTGGTTCTTCCCGGTCATGGTGCTGATACTTCAATTGCAGTAGAACGTCCACACTTGCAAGAGTGGGTTGATCGTGGCTGGTAATTCATCTTTCCTTGGCGGCATGGCGCCCACTGTTCTTCCTGAGGCGCACGCCACCTCACACATCAGTGCCGATGGCCGCCTGTCGCAAGAAGACCGTGCGCGGTTGCGCAAGATTCCTTCATATAAAAATGCATGGTCCACGGTCTGGTTGTTTGCGCAGAACATTATCATCCTCACTGCAGCAGCGAAGATCAACAATCCATTCGTGTGGATTCTCACGTTCCTTCTCATGGGTCGTGCGCACGCACAGTTCGCATCGCTCATGCACGAAGCGGCGCATCGTTTGTTGTTCGCACATAAAGCGACAAACGACTTTGTTGGAAATTGGCTTCTCGGATATTCCGTGATGACCAGCACACAGGCATACCGCCGCGTGCACATGGCACATCACAAGCGCGAGTTCGGTCCGAACGAACCGGACATTCCGTTGTATGCGAATTACCCCATCACTCGAGCCAGCTTGCGCCGCAAGCTTGTTCGCGATGCGACAGGTCAAACCGGATACAAACTGTTGCGCAATCAGTTCAAAGGTCTTCGTTCCGACGATGCCCGCGTGCGTCGCACTTTGTGGAAGATGATCGGCGTTCAAGTTGTTCTGATCGCACTCTTCACCGCATCGGGTTATTGGTGGATGTATCCCGTCATGTGGGTTGCGCCGTATCTCACCGTGTGGCGCGTGATCAACCGTCTTCGCTCCATTGCCGAACATGGTGGTCTTCGCGAAGACGATGACCGCCGCTTCACCACACACGCCGTGCGTCAGCACTGGTTCGCCCATTTCTTCCTGGTGCCGTACAACATCGGGTTCCACATGGCTCACCACGTGGATGCCGGTGTTCCCTTCCGCCATCTGCGCGAGTACAACCGACTTCTGCATGAAGCCAACTACCTCGACGACACGCTGGAATACCCTAGCTATTCCGCCCTCTGGCGAGCCCTTGCCCCTGTGTCGTAGTTTCCACTACGCCCATAGTGGTAATCCAGCGAGCCCGAATAGACTGGCTCCGTGAGCGAACTTTTCCGTATTGAGAACCTCCACGCCCGCCCTGTCACGGACGATGGCGAGACCCCTGCCGAGATTCTACGCGGGCTCTCCCTCAAAGTGGCCGCAGGCGAAGTGCACGCCATCATGGGGCCAAACGGCTGTGGCAAGTCCACTCTCGCCAGCACCCTTCTTGCCTCTCCCGAATATGAAGTCACCGCTGGCGACATCTTCTTGAATGACGAGAACATCACCGACTGGACCACAGATGTGCGCGCCAAAGCCGGCATGTTCCTCGCCTTCCAGTACCCACAAGAAATTGCGGGCGTCTCGGTGATTCAGTTCCTTCGCCAGGCATTGTCCGCACGTAAAGGAATCGACCTTTCTGTTCTTGAACTTCGCTTGTCCGCAATGGATTGGATGAAGCGCCTCGGCATGGATTCATCATTCGTTGACCGCTACCTCAATGAAGGTTTCTCTGGTGGCGAGAAGAAGCGCAACGAGATCATGCAAATGGCATTGCTCGAGCCAGAGTTCGCAGTTCTCGACGAAACAGACTCAGGCCTCGACATTGACGCATTGCGCATCGTTGCAAAAGGTATTCGTGAAGTTCGCGCAGATCGTCCGAACTTGGGCATTCTTCTCATCACGCACTACCAACGTCTTCTTGACGAACTGCAGCCCGACCACGTGCACATCATGATTGATGGTCGCATTGTGAAGTCCGGCGGCATGGAAGTTGCTGCTGAGCTTGAAAAGAACGGCTACGAGGCGTACAAGGCGTAATCGTTGTGAGCTACGACGTACAGAAGATTCGCGCCGACTTCCCTGTTCTGGCTGAAGTCATCAACGGCAAGCCATTGGTGTATCTCGACTCCGCTAACTCTTCCCAGAAGCCATTGGCAGTTATCAACGCCATGAGCAACTTCATGTCTCATGAATACAGCCCCACGAATCGCAGTGCGTATTCAATGGCTGCACATGCAACAGATTTGTATGAAGGCGCACGCGCAAAAGTGGCCAAGTTCATTAATGCTCCGCACGCGCACGAAGTGGTCTTCACCAAAAACGCCACAGAGGCGCTCAACCTTCTTGCTCGCGCCTGGGGCTCCGCCAACTTGAACAAGGGCGATGTTGTTCTTCTCACACACATGGAACATCACGCCAACATTGTTCCGTGGCAAATGCTTGCAGCAGAGCGTGGCTTCACCATTCGTTGGGTACCACTCACATCCGACGGCCTCCTTGATCTCTCCGAACTCGACACATTGCTCACGGGCGCAAAAGCGTTCTCATTCACTGCAATGTCCAATGTGCTCGGCACCATCAACCCTGTTGGTGAACTTGTCGCAGCAGCGCACAAGCACGGCGCGATTGCAATCGTTGATGGTTGCCAATCAGTTCCTCACATGCCCACCGATGTGCAGGCATGGGATGCAGACTTCCTTGCATTCAGTAGCCACAAGATGGTCGGCCCAACGGGCATCGGCATGTTGTGGGGACGCGAATCTCTTCTCGATGCAATGCCACCTTTCCTTGGTGGCGGCAACATGATTGCCGACGTCAAACTTGACGGCTTCACCTGCGCAGAGCTTCCTGCCAAGTACGAAGCAGGAACACAGCCCATCATCGAAGCAATTGGTTTAAGCGCTGCCGTTGATTACTTGACTGCCCTTGGCATGCAAAACATTCGCCAGCACGAAATCGACATCACGAAGTACGCACTCGACACATTGACCAGCCGATTTGGTGATGACATCGTGATTCACGGAAGCCGCGATGTTTCGGTTCGTGGCGCCACTCTCAGTTTCGCGTATCGGGATGTTCATCCTCACGACGTCAGCCAGGTTCTTGATCAAACAAATGTGTGCGTTCGTGCTGGTCACCACTGCGCAAAACCACTCATGCGCTTGCTCGGCTCCAACGCCACTGTTCGCGCCAGTTTCTACCTGTACAACACCAACCAAGAAGTTGATGCCCTTTGCGACGCGCTATCCGCCGCGGGCGACTTCTTCACCCTCTAGCCTCATAGTTCTAGTCACGGAGACACACAATGCCCGGCCTCGAAGACCTCTATCGCGAAATCATCCTCGACCATTACAAGAGCCCGCGCAACCGCGGCTCTCTTGAACCGCCTGCAGTGCGCGCCGAAGGACATAACCCATTGTGTGGCGACGAGATCGAAGTGTTCATTGCAGTGGAAGACGACAAAGTCTCTGACATCAAGATCAGTGGCCAAGGTTGTTCCATCAGCCAAAGCTCTGCATCAATGATGAGTGCTGCAGTGAAGGGCAAGCCCATCGCAGATGTGCGTGCACTCATCAGCCGTTTCAAGCACATGATGTCCATCGAAGAAGATGGCGAGCCAGATACTTCTGCACCACTTGGTGATCTTGAAGCTCTCACCGGCGTGGTGAAGTTCCCCGTGCGCATCAAATGTGCTGTTCTTTCGTGGAACACACTCGCTGAAGCGCTTGACATCGCAGCTGAATAACCGCATTGACCCCGTGTGGGTCGACAGCGCTATTAGCCTTTCTTCATCATGATTCGCCCTCGTCGTATCGCCATTGCTGTTCTTGCGGTCAGCACACTTGTGCCCGCAATGGCTGCGCACGCAGAAGGTTCAAACGACACGACTCCGGACACAACAGTCCCCGTTGATTCCACGGTGACCAGCACGATTGTCACAACGACTACTTCCACGTTGCCGCCGGTCTCTGGCCCACAAAAGGCACGCATCAATATTGCGTTCGCTCGCATCGTGCTTGACGAGCAACGCGCTTACTTCTACACAGTAAGTCGTCGACTCATCGCCACTCTTCCTGTTTCCACGGGCGCCAACGACCAGACCCCCACGGGCACTTTCAAAGTGTTCTCCAAGTCAGCGCTTGCTATCTATTCGCCAAGCCCCAATGAGCGCATGCGCTACATGACTCGATTCACCAAGGGCCGCCAAGGGGACAACATCGGATTCCATGGCATTCCGTTCAAGGTCACGAAGACTGGCGAAGTGCCTTTCTATACGCCACTGGGGATTGCCCCGGTGTCCCACGGCTGTATCCGTATGCGTGTTGTTGACGCCCAATGGGTCTTCAACAACATGAAGCTCGGATCCGTCGTCGCAGTTGTGCGTTCTCGCCACTGACAAGCCCCGTTCGTAGTAGTAGTTTTTCCTTCAGCAACGAGGGGGAACCATGGTCGAGCGCGCAACTTTTAAGTCATTCCAGGAATCCACAAAGGAAGAATGGCAAAACATCATGGTGTGTCTGCAAGAGACACAGTCCATGGTTGCCGACCGCGTGATTCAGCAATTGCAGATGCTTGAGCTTGACCAAGGCGGTTTCCCTGTCAATCGACTTGAGCATTGCTTGCAAACAGCAACTCGAGCAGAAGCAGATGGTCGTGACGCCGAGTACATCATGTGTGCACTCATTCACGACATCGGCGACAACCTTGCTCCGTTCAATCACCCCGACATTGCTGCCGGAATTTTGAAGCCATTTGTTTCTGACGCCAACTGGTGGATGGTGAAGCATCACGGCATCTTCCAGGGTTATTACTTCTGGGATTACATCGGTCTCAACAAAAACGCTCGCGAACAATTCCGCGGACATGAATACTTCGAATACACCGAGGAGTTCTGTGCGAAGTACGACTCCCCTGCATTCGATACCGATTACAAGAGCGCACCGTTGTCGCACTTCGAACCGATGATTCGCGAGATGTTCAAGCCCAAAGGACGTTGATCTCTCGGATTGAATAATCCGTGTTCAACCCACACAGGATCAATCAGGGTTAGGTTCCTTCTATGAAGATCACCTTGCTCGGTACCGGCAGCCCACTCCCTAGCGCGACTTGCGCCGGACCCTCCACGCTTGTGCAAGCAGGTGGACAGAACATCGTGGTTGATGCTGGTCGTGGCGTCATCATGCGCCTTGTGGGCGCCATGTGCCCACCGCCATTCATTTCAGCCGTGATTCTCACGCACTTGCATAGCGACCACATTTGCGATCTAAACGACATCATCACAACACGTTGGATCTCATCACCCGCCGCGACACCGCTTCCCATCTATGGCCCCAAAGGCACACAGAAGATGATTGATGGTCTGCTCGCAATGCTCTCGCAAGACGAGACCTACCGTCTCAACCATCACGACGACTTACGCGCCGCCGGCGGCATGAAAGTGGAAGTGCACGAAGTAGAAGCAGGCGAATCATTCAAGATTGGCGACGTCACTGTTTCCGTACATGCCACCGATCATCGCCCCGTTGCACCCACTGTTGGATTCCGCATCGAACACGACGGCGTTGTTGGTGCACTTGCGGGTGACACCATTCCGTGCGACGGGCTGTACGACATGTGCAAAGACGCAGATATTTATGTGCAGACAGTTCTGCGTGAAGACCTCGTGCGCACATTTGCACCACTCGTTCCCACCGGTGATCGATTCCTCGACATTCTCGATTACCACTCCACTGTGCAACAGGCGGGCCAAACTGCTGCCAAGTGCAACGTGAAGACTTTGCTACTCACCCACTTCGTGCCTGCTATTCAGCCGGGACAAGAGGATGAATGGCGCGCGATGGCCGCCGAACACTTCTCTGGCGAAATTGTGGTCGGACCCGACCTTACTTTTGTAGAGAAGTAATTTCCTTCGGCGTCGACGTCGCCAACCACACTCCCGCGACTGCGATCAGAAGTCCGATGACCGCTAACGCGTGAAGGCGTTCATGGAAGAGCAATGCACCTTCAATGGTGGACAGTGCTGGCGTAAGAAAGAACAAACTGCTGACCTGAGCTGCAGCTTGTCGATGCAATAGCCACAGCATGATCAAGATGGCCGCGACGGACAAGATAATCACGGACCACACAAGCGAGAACACGCTGCGCGCGGTGATGTGAAACTGCCACCCTTCCCAGGAAACTGCGAGCACACCAAGGGAAATTGTGGTGGCGCAGTACTGCATTGCTGTTCCACCTAGTAGCGGCGTGCCGGCTGCAAAGCGACGTTGCACCAAAGTTCCAGCAGCCATACCGACAACTGCGACAGCCATTGCACCAATCGCAAAACCGGTCACTCCATCGCCCGCACCACCATGCTCAATGACAACAGCGATCACTCCGATGAAACCCAACAACACTCCAAGGGCTCGTCGACGAGTGAGTTCTTCACCCAGCAACACACGACTAAGAACTGTGGTCACCACGGGATGCAGCGCTGCGATGAGAGCGCTAATGCCCGATGGAAGGCCATGATCAATCGCCACCCATACGCCGCCGAGATACATCGCGTGGATACCAAGACCACTAAGAACTTGAACTGACATTTGCGGCCGGGCCAAGCGAGGCTCTTTCACAATGCGAGCCACCATCCACAAGATGAGGGCTGAGATTGCGGTCCGCACGGTGAGGAACGAAAGTGGTCCGGCATCCTCTGACCCGTATCGGGCCACAATGAAACCAGTGCTCCAGAGCACAACAAAGACAGCAGGGGCAAGGCGCTTCAGCATGAGGAAGACCGCTGACAGGGCAAAGAAATCACCCAATGACTGTAGGTCTCGCCAGTTTGGGTACTCTGCCTCATTATGAATAACCAAGAACTTCTTGACGCAGCCTGCCCACTCATCGGAGACCTCGGTGCAGCTTTCTATTTCATTCCTGAGACATTGGCCGTCGGCAAATCCATGGGTCTTGGCGGCATGGAGTTCTACGTGCAGGGTCGCGCCGGCCAGATGGGCAACACAGAACCCGAGGCAGTGGCTGCAGCATTTGGTTATTTCAAGCCAGCACTACTCAAGAGCGTTCTTGATGCTGCCAATGCAAAGTCTGAACCTCGCGTCACCGGTGCAGCATTCATGAATGCATGCGCAACACTCAGTCGTGCAAAGTTGTCGGGCCTTGCAAATCTTGATGCGTTTGTCGCAGCACTTGACAAGGTGAACAATGCAGCCGACGGCGATGGCCTTGCACTCTATGCAGCCATCAATTCAGAAAAGTTGGCTGACGATGCTGCAGGACGCGCATTGCAGCTCATCGCAATCCTTCGTGAATACCGCGGCAGTGCTCACCTTGTTGCACTTCGTGCTGCTGGTCTCGATTCAAAGACCGCGCACTACATGAAGCGCCCAGACATGTGGAAACAGTTTGGCTATACCGAAGAAGAAGCTCCGGTTATCACCGATGCCATCACAAAGGCTCGTGAAGAAGCAGAGCGAATCACTGATCTCATCGTTGAGCCTGCCTATGCAGTTCTCTCTGATGCAGAACGCACTGTTCTTGTTGACGGCCTGAAGGCTGTGAAGGCTGCGCTCGCCGCCTAATTATTCGGCTGCGAGATTATTTGCAATCTTGTTGAAACCTGAAGCAAAAGCTTTGATCTCCGCTGGTGACAGCAAATCAATCATGAGGCTTCGCACGCTTTCCAAGTGATGCGGCGCTGCAGTCTTCAGCAAGTCAAAACCCTTTGGCGTTAATTGCGCAAAAGCAACGCGCCCATCTTCGGTGGACTGGATGCGCGTGACGAGCTTCTTCTTCAACACGCCTTCCATACGACGAGTCAGGCCACTGCGGGTGAGTCGCAAACTGTCGGCCAAATCACACATCCGCATCTGCTGATCTTCAGATTCGGAAAGCATTGCCAGCAATTGATAATCACCCCGGTCAAGACCGAATTGGGCCAAATCCTTCTCGATGGCCTTCATCAAATCTGTGGAAGCTTCGATATAGGAACGCCAAGCAGCCATCTCTTGAGGTGAAAGCCAGTTGGTTGCCATCGGGACAATCTAACCCCAAAATCAGGGATAGTTGCTATCGCAATCACTTTGTGTTTATGATTGCGTCCTCAACTATCTCCTCATGGAAAGAGAGAATCCCATGGACTACGTCCTCCTTGCAGCACGAGTGTTGTTTGCATTCATGTTCCTTGGCTCCGGCCTCAACCACTTCAAGCACACTGAAGCGATGACTGGCTATGCCCAGTTCAAGAAGGTGCCATTGCCAAAGCTCTCCGTTCAGCTTTCTGGCCTTGTCTGCATCCTCGGTGGCCTCTCGGTCATTCTTGGTGTCTGGACCGACATCGGAGCACTCGCACTTTCCATCTTGCTTGTAGCAATGGCAGTCAAGATGCACGACTTCTGGAATGCCGATGCAGCTGCAAAGCAGACAGAAATGATCGGTTTCTTGAAGAACATCTCGATGGCCGGTGGCGCATTGTTCATCTTCGCAATCGCAGCACAGGAAAACTCAAAGTACGGTCCAGTGATCGTCAAGAGCCTACTTTCGATCAAGAAGTAATTCTCTCTCGCATTAGCGAGAAAAAAAGGGGCGGTGACCACATGGTCACCGCCCCTTTTCTATTTCTCTATTCAACTAGTCGGCTCAACAAGCCATCTAGATCAGCTATCGCAAGTCCAATCGCGTGATCAGATATTCCATACGGAATGACAATGTTGCTTCCCACCTTGAGCGACCCGCACGAGTAGACAACGTTGGGCACATAGCCATTTCGTTCATCTTCCATCGGCGCCAGTAATGGTTCTTTCAAGATGCCGATGACTCGTGCCGGATCATTCAAGTCCAAGAGCGAAGCTCCAATGCAATATGTGCGCATTGGACCCACTGCATGCGTCAGCAATAACCAACCTGCCTCGGTCTCTATTGGTGAGCCACAGTTCCCCACCTGAATCAATTCCCATGGTCTCAATGGAATCTGCACCGACAACGTTGTATTCCAGTAGTCCAAATGCTCGGAGAACGTCACCCAATTTGATTCGTTGTCGGCCCGCGACATTGCTGCATACATTCCACCAACCTTTCGTGGGAAGAAGGCCATGCCTTTCCCGCGAGCGGCTTTACCAGAAATCGGATGCGTCTCAAATGAGATGAAATCCTGAGTCTCTAACAATTGTTGCGACACATCTGTTCCATCAAATGCCGTGTAGGAAGCAAGGTATCTCGATGATCCGTCCTCCTCGATGAACTTCACAAAACGGGCATCTTCCATTCCACGCCATTCCGCATACGACACCGGCCACAACACCCTTTCCGAGACGTCACGCTCAGCAGAGAACGAGACGGAATAGTTCCTCTCGGCGATCATCCGAAAGTGATGCACCGTGGTGTCTGAGTTACGGAAAGAATCTCGCCCATCAAGAAAACGAAACAGCACCGAGTTCAGTTCCGTCAATGTAAATGTCTCACCCAGTTGACTCATGACATAGCGGGCATTTTCACCAAGATCATTCATCTCCTCAAGCAATCCCTTGAAATTGCTCTGTCGCAGAAGTGGTTCCCAATGAATACCGATGGCCGGATGTTCTCCGGGAGTATCAACAACCACTTCCCCATCTGCACTGACGACTCCTGTGCGAAATCCGATTGAAGAGCGATGTCCTTCTCCGATACAACGAACGCTCATAACAAAACGTGTTGAACCTGGGTCTAACCCCGATTGATCTGGATGCGCCACCATCGATGGATTCGTGAGTGCTGCAGATTCAATAGAAAACTCATGAGAAAACAAGGCACCAATGAGACGCCATCTTTCCTCGGACAACGTGACTCCGGGCTGCACACGATTCGCAACACGATGTGCATGAAGCTCTAAATCTTGAGTCAAGTCTTTGTGTCGGTCTACAAATCTGTTGTAAACATCATTTAATGCCGCACAAACCTCCTCCTCTGTCAATGCCAAGACCCGATCGATGACAAGACTTGCTCGTGATTGCTGAGCGCCGTAATCCTCTTGGCCCGCAACAAAGAGTCGAGACACCACTCGAGATGGATCAGGCATCAAACGGTGTAGTGCGCGTCGCACCAGCGGGCCGCGTGTATCCCCTTCGATCACACCAGCCACATCGACGACCGATGCTGCATCGTCGAAATCATGGCCAAGGTTGATTCAGCACCTTGATTGAGGTTGACACTCATTGGACGTAAACCGTCGTATCCACCACCTGTTTCTAAATCGATCATTGCCAAACCGACGTCGTTATTCCCGAGAAACCAGTTGACCGACATATCAATTATTTCTTCCCAATATTCATCACCCGTTACTAGTGATGCTCGTGCTGCTGCATCTGCAATGGCAGCAACTTCAATTGGCTGTTGATCAAATCCGGGCTTGATATCTCCTGGACCCCGACCACCGACGGGCGTCACCGATAGATGGTCCCCAGCAGTCTCTTGTTTCACCAACCAATGCAATAGATAGGTGCCACGTCGAATGAGTGGGACATAACTCATAGCCTCGCCCACTGCCAACATTGCCTCTGGAATCAATGCATTTGCGTAGGTCAGCCGTGGTTCCGGCCATGGCCAATCACCGTGTCCGTTCGGATGAAACGCAAACATTGCGACGCCGTCTGCCAAAAGAGCTTGTGCACCTTCGTGCGAAGGATTCATCCGCACAATTTCCGCCGCACCGAGAAGTGCAAAGCACATTGATCTCAAGGAATCAGAACGTGCCAACGCTCCTACCCCAAAAGCCTCGTAGCACCTACTGCGCAACTCTGCATCAGAGGAACGAGTCACTGCAGTACCAAATCCCCAGAGAGCACGCCCCCAGCAATCATCCGTACTTGGGCTATCAATCCAGATACGGTCAAAACTCATCCGGTTATGAATGGAACCATCTGGTCGTTGTGCATCCATCAGGAATCTGGCAGCAATGCGGGCTAAGAGAACCGAGTCAGGGTTCTCTGCGTTATCTCTGGCAGCGACAACAAGAAGTCGAGCATTGTCGTCGGTGCAATACCCATGTTCAAAACGTGGATGCTCGAATTCCGCGTGTTCAAGGATGCCTCGGTCGTCTGTCATCCGGGAAAGATGCCGAAGACCAACGCGTTGTCGCGGTTGAAGAATTGTCATGACGTCACCGCGCTTTCGGTGTTCACCAGTTGATTTCCAAATTCCAGATACCTTGCAGCGACAGCAGACCATCGATGCTCGCGCGCAATGTCTGCAGTCGCCTCATACATCTCGGAGAGTTTTGTTTTGTCTGTCACAAGGGTGCGGATAGCAGACGCCAAGGACACCGGATCATGATGTGGAACAACCACCCCTGCCCTATCTTCCAGCAATTCCATTGCGTGCGGAAATGCCGTCGCAATCACAGGTCGACGAGCTGCAAGCGCATCAACAAGAACACCAGAGGTGATCTGGTCGACAGAGTCATATGGAAGGACAACACATGATGCGGTACCGATCAACTGCAACAACGAATCAAGTGTTCGATAACTGTCGTCAAATTCAATCAATCCATCAACTCCAAGCAATCGGGATCGACGTTTCAACATGTCGCGATAACTGTCGCCATCATTCGCCAAAATCTTTGGATGTGTTTGCCCTGCAACCACATATCGAATTCGATTCCTCAGCTCTGGCACCATGGCCATTGCGTCAATCATCCATTCAATTCCCTTGCCTGGTCCAAGAAGACCCCAAGTCAAAAATGTGAAGGGCTCATCTTTCGGTGCGCCGGAGGATGCCGGCAATGTCGCACCGTGAGGAATCACTACCACTTTGGAACTGTCAACGTCGTACAGATCAATGAATCGTTGACGAGCAACATTGGTCATCGCTACTAATACATCTGCACGTTCTGCAAGATCTTCAAGAACTTGCCGTTGTCCAGGCGTTGGCCGCAACGGCACTGTATGGAGTGTGACAACAACGGGGACAATGACATCGTCAAGAAGTTCAAGGATTTCACAACCGTCATTCCCGCCGAAGATGCCGAATTCATGTTGCAGGAGCAAGAAGTCGTATCCATTGATCACACGAGCCACCTCAATTCGAGATCGTGGCGACCGAGATTTCAAACGAGCAACGACTTCTGGAATTTCGGATTCCCAGGGCTCGTCATTCACATCGATAATGCCGACGCTTCGTGCCCCCACATCAACCATCCCCTTCGATAGAGCTGCAGCAAACGTTGCAAGCCCGCAATGAGTGGGTGGATAGGTGCTCATCACCGCAACACTTGGCATCTTGCCCACGGAAGGATGAAGCGGTGACCATGGCATCAGACGCATGGGCACATCAGGAGTAACAATGGTTCGCATTATCGGCCTCCGTTCTTACGCTGGCGGCGATTTGATGACACCGTCATGGCGCCAACACCAACTAGGAGAATGAGGGCTGCGATCAAAGTGATTCCGCCAACCCTCCAACCAGTGGTGGGCAATTCCTCTGGGATAAGGACGTCGAGAACGTCTTCAGTCCCTGTCGGATTATCCGGAGTCACAATCTGAGGCTCCACCGGCGATGAAGTGGTCGTCGTTGCAGCAGGAAGTGTTGTTGTTGCGGCAATCGTTGTGGTTGTTGCGATAGGCAACGTCGTAGTGGCAACTGGAATGGTTGTCGTTGCGATGGGCAACGTTGTCGTTGCGATGGGCAAGGTCGTCGTCGCCACAGGAAGAGTTGTGGTCGTTGTCGTCGTTGCAGGCGGAATGTAAGTGACCGTTACCTGACGAGTCGAACTTCTCAGCTCTCCGGCTGCACCGAAGGCGGTGTTTGTCACCGATGCACTGGTGACATCACCAGTGGTAATCGTGTACACCGCCGTACATGTCACTGTTCCGCTGATCTGTAACGTCGTGGCCGCTGGTCCACAATTGAACGGCGCGCCATCATTGAACTTGTCATCATCAATTGTGAACTGTGTTGGTCCGAGAATTGTGTTTCCCGTGTTAGTCAACACATATGTGTAGGTGATCTTGTCGCCCGCTACGGAGTAATGGTCTGTGTCGGCGGTCTTCGTCAGTCCCAAAGCTGGAGCCGGCAAAGGCGAGTTGTAGAACACGCATGTGACGTCTTCGCCCTCGGCAAGTGTGATGTACGCAGTCGGCCCATCAACCGATGCGGTGCCCGTTGTGTGGTTCGTGATGCTGCAGGAAGCCCGATCGAGCCCCCACCCAGCGAATGAGCTTTCACTCACTGTGTAACTACCGAATGTTGTTATTCCACTAAAGACCTTGGTGTTGGCAATAGTTCCGTCATCCACCAAATTGAAATTGGTCAAAGGAGTTGGAGTTGCAACGAAGGAGTATGAGTTTGAACCTTCAACCGTTGCTTGCTTCACAATGGTGATCGAACCTGGAATGGTGACCGCACCGGCATTGAGCGAACGGTCCATATTTCCTGATGAACAGTTCTCAACGTTTGAACACGTGAAGTCGATGACTCGCATGTGATACGGAGAACCAGATACATCAGCGGCCGAGTGACCCGATCCCCAATCAAGACGTCGAGCGATGTGACCGCCCCACGCAATGACCGCAGTGGAATTAGTGGCCGTGAAGTACACGTTGATACCAGCAGCAGCAGCAGTTCCGGCGTAGGTACCACTCAAGCTGTAGGCAGAGGGGTTATTCGTCAATGTGCATGAAGCTGTGCCACAGAGATTGCCACCGCTATTACTCACGACAGCACCACTAGCGGGGAACGTTGCACCGAATGCTGTGAAGTTCTGGCCCGACACTTGGGTCACTCCCGCGGAAGTCACATGCGGATCAATTGGGATAGCAAGAGTGCTTGTCCCGCCAGCACACGTGATGCCTGAACATGGATCCGCAGTGGTTTCAGTCCTCGCGTAAGAAGTCGGGTAATCAATGGCGTGCTTGCCCGATTGCGTGGCGTCCCATTCCAGTTGCAGCTTGTAGGTCTTACCTACCGTCAAGTTAGATGCGATAGATCGATACGGAACGCTGTCTCCTTCGGCATAGTCAGAGTTGCTGGTGCCCAGATTTCCGGTCTGCCAGTTCGATGAATGCGCAGTGTCGCACGTCGTAGTCAAGTTCGAACACTGCTCCAATGAGACACTCGGCTTCACCGACGCCTGCAATGGAGAATCCCATTTCACCACAGCCATGATTGATGAAGTCACAAATGCAACAACTGCAATTCTGACCAATCGACTTCGATTCTGTTGCAGACATTGCGTGACTGACTTGATTCCATTGGCCGGATACATGAGTTTCTTCCTTGTTCTTGAGGGAAGCTCAACCAATGGTCTGGGGTTGTGCAATTTTGAGTTGTGATAACGCTTGTCTTGGCTATCTGTACATCACTATTGATGCACACCTGCAAAGTATCCAGATAGATGATTCAACTCAACGAACAGAGGTACCGTGACGAAAGTCGTTCGTACCTAACTTCATCACAGGACACAGTTAATTCAGATTCTCCGTATGTTCTCAACATGAGGAAATTTACGTTGTCACTAGTGCTCGCACTCATCGCAACAACATTTATTTCGTCTTCTTCACTTGCATCACAAGATATTTCAGAATTGCCACTCGATAAGCCACTGGTTCTTGAACCAACAAAAGTCGTCACCATCAAACCGCCGTATGGCTATTACGTGGCACCTATCCGGGTTCGACTTTCAAAATCCGAGATCGACATAATTCGACGATTGCAAAATCTCGCAAATGATTGGGAGCCAGCCACTCCTCCGCCTGTCAATCTTGTTCGATGGCGAGTTGAGCCTTCCGCGGCAAATTCACCAACTGTGATGTTGAGTATCGAGGGATTCAACGCAGCTCGAGCATTTCTTTCCGTGCCAGTGAATAATGCAACCAAATCAATCGTTGTAATCATTGGTCGAACGCAAGAATTTCTTCGGCAGCAAGTTAATTCGCTTGGCTGCCAACCCAATTTGGCCTTGTACCAAGGTGAGTACATCATGGGAGCAACGATTTGTAATCGAAGTGTGATTGTCATCAACCTCACTGGATATCTCTTCCTTCGATCCCTTTCACAAGGAATTACTAGTGACATGGAATCTCGACCCGAACCACCATTCTCAGCAACCTCATACATTGTTGTTGACCGAAACCTTTCAGGTCTTGCACACGAATGGACTCATGTTGCACGAAATCGTTTGACCGATGGATTCATTCCAGATAATGAACCGGCTTGGTTTCGTGAAGGTCTTGCAGAAGTTGTCAGCGGCCTATCGCGCGTAAAGGCTTCTCATGGGCGCATGACTTATTTGCACTTTCACGTTATTCGAATGAGAAAATTTTCGAATTGGCCCGTTCGATGCAGTGGACACCTCTCTAGCTTTCGAGGAAATAGCGTCCTCCCCGGCGGATGTGAATATCTACGAGGGGCAGCCGCTTTAGAGTTACTTATTGCCAATTATGGTGGACTCACAAAAGTGATCAATCTCTATTCGCATATGCGTCAATCAGGAGATTTTCTTGCATCCTTTAAATTCACCTATGGAATGTCGCTGAGCCAATTTGAGACTCGCGCCGATAAATATGCGCTGTACATCTCACAAGCCAATCAATACGGCAAGTGATTTCCATACCTTGACCGAGCGATGAGTACTCGTATCTATTCAATTCGGTACCAATGCCGAGTCAATGTGACGCCATTCCACGGTGTGATGTAACTCCAACAGGGAGGCACCTATGAATTTGAATAACGACACTCGTGCAATCGCAGAAATGTTTGCCGATATGACCGACATCTTCTGCGAGAGTGTTGATGCCGACGGGCTGCACATGCTGCTCTCGTATTGCCTGGAAGCTTCGGCACTTGATTCTGGTGAGATTGTGATGCAGGCCGTGGGCAACGAAATCCCTATCGCGGTGCGCAGCGACAAGAAGCAGTCCTGCGCGCTTGACACACTCCCATATCTGTCGCAACGAGCGCTGAGCACCTTGCAATCAGAATTCTCAGTTATTGGTAATGGTCGAGAGTTGATCTGTGAATATGCGTTCCCATTACGAGTGCGCGGAACTGCACTCGGCGTCATTCACCTTGCCAGTACGGGTCAGACTGCGCTTGGGGAACATTCCATTGCAGTTCTCCAGAGCATCGCCGACATCGCTGCTACAACTATCGATCAGACTCACCGCATTCAACAAGCCCATACTTTGGTCACACAGTTGCAATGCGCATTGGACAGCCGAGTCATTATCGAGCAGGCCAAAGGCGTCCTTGCCGAGCGCAATCACATTGACTTCCCGTCGGCATTTCATGAAATTCGTTCCATCGCCCGCCGTGAGCAACGCCCCGTGCGCACTGTAGCGGCCGAGATTGTCGCTGGACTTTTAGCGGTGTCGTAATTCATCGGCTTCACAACCCTCGTCTTTAGACTGGGTGCATGACAATTTCCGGCGTAACAACATTCCTATGGTTTGACAAGGAAGCCGAGGAAGCAGCCAACTTGTATGTCTCGCTCTTCCCCGAATCACGTTTAGGAAATATCTCGTATTACCCAGAGGGATCGCAACTTCCTGCTGGCACTGCAATGACTGTGGAATTTGAACTATTCAACCAGCCTTTCATTTGTCTCAACGGTGGACCACTCTTCCCTCACAGCGAAGCAGTCTCATTCCAAATTGCGTGCGATACGCAAGAAGAAGTCGATCATCTCTGGAACTCATTAATCGCAGACGGTGGCTCAGAGGGTCGATGCGGATGGTGCAAAGACAAGTTCGGCGTCAGTTGGCAGATCATTCCGAAAGCCCTCCCGCAAGCTCTCTCCTCAAGCGACCCCGAAATCTCCAGTTATGCGATGCAGGCAATGATGCAAATGGGCAAGATCATCATCGCCGACCTCGCCAAGCACTAATCGACGACATCAAATGTTCCCAGTAGTAAATGGATTGCGTTCTGTTGAGTTCGGAACACCAGGAGAATCTCGCGAGAAACTTGTCAATCTCGTGCTTCATGGAAACAAGCGTGCAACCGCTGGCCTTCTCAAGGAATACGAAGATGAAGGTGAGCCCATCGAACATGTTGGGGAATGTCTCGCCATGCTTGATAACAACAATGCACACGTCGGCACACTAGAAATCACTCGAGTCGAAGTACTGCGCTTTATCGAAGTTCCCGACGAATTCGCTTTGGCCGAAGCCGAGGGTGATCTCAATGCCGAAGATTTCCGACAGAGCCATCTGGCGTTCTGGACTCGGGTTGGCGAAGACGTCAACAACGACACGCTGATCGTCACGCTCTATTTCAACTTGTTGCCCGTTTAAGGGGCATTGCTTTCACTAGGTACGCTCAAGCTATGCCAACATCCGATGGAGATCGCTCGAAATTCTTTCCCGCTATCGAAAAGAAGCATGGTGGACCTATCTCCATTTGGATAGACCGGCTTGGCGATCTCGGTGATGCGAAATATCCAGAGCAAATTGCATACCTGCGTGAAAATCACGGTTTCAGCCAAGCCCATGCAAATGCTTTGGTGATGTACGTTCGCGGCTCTACTACTTCTAAGAAGTTCACAAAACCTGCTGATTACTTCAAGACAATCGACCCAGTGATTGGCAAAAAGATCAAGGAAATCTTTGCAAGTATCACGACAAAATATCCAGACCTTGAGATTGTGATGGCCTGGAACCAGCCAATGCTGAAGATTGACACTCACTACATTCTGAGCGTCAATGTCTCAAAGAATCACCTCACGATCGGGCCTTTCAATAAGGACTTCGTCAAGACTTTTGAAAAGAAACTCGAAAAGTACGAGTCCAATAAGAAGACCTTCAAAGTTCCTCTTGATTGGAAAGTAGACGGCGCACTCATGCGGGCAATTGTCAAGGATCGCTTGGCTGAATTATCCTGAACTTCTTTCACAGGAGCGCAACAGATTGTTCGCTCCCATTTTCATGAAAGACTGCGCATATGAACGACGTATTCAAGAACTTACGAAAACTCAATTTAGCAGCAGGCTTTTTACACCTGTTCTCACTGATCGCGATTCTTGTTCTCTCCACTGATGCATCTTTGCCCGTAAAAGCAACGTATATGTCCGACGCACCGGGCACTGGGAAGTTTGCAGCCCCTGTCGAACTCTTCAGTCTGAACATCAGCTACACCGTGGCGGCGTTTATGGCTCTCTCTGCTTTCTTTCACTTTTTGGTTAGTTCCGGAAAAGTCTTTCCCAAATATGTTGATGGCTTGAAGCGTCATATCAACATCTACCGCTGGGTCGAATATTCACTTTCATCGTCCATCATGATCGTGATCATTTTCCAATTGAATGGCGTCACCGATTACATGGCGCTGATTGCAGTCTTCGGTGTCAACGTCAGCATGATTCTTTTTGGCTGGCTGCAAGAGCGCTATGCAAAGCCAGGAAGCGGAGACATGCTCCCCTTCTGGTTTGGATGCATCGCCGGTTCCATTCCATGGATTGCCATCTTCATCAACATGTTGTCGCCAAGCGGACCACCAGAAACAACTGTTCCTGGTTTCGTCGTCGGCATCGTGATTTCTCTCTTTGTCTTCTTCAACTGCTTCGCAATCGTGCAGTGGAAGCAATACCGTGCCAACGGTAAATGGGCTGATTATCTCTACGGAGAACGTTGGTACATCATCCTGAGCTTTGTTGCGAAGTCATTGTTGGCCTGGCAAGTCTTTGCCGGCGCACTCGTTTAATTCCGAGGGAAACGATGTGCGTCGCGACCAGGCAATGAGGCAACGGATTGCGGAATCGGCCCAGCTGCATCTTCATTAGCCACCGGTTCACCAAAGACTGTCGTCAAAGGAATATGGCCAGCCCAAAATGGAGCATCGGCATCCTCTGGAACATTCATGGCGCCTTCATTTCGAATCTTGGCTGACATTTCTGTCAGCGGAAGTGCGATGACGC
>CALBSD010000083.1 GCA_937927625.1 uncultured Actinomycetes bacterium
CTGGTCTGTTTGTGTGAAGCCGTCCATGATTGTCACGCTATCCGTCGCGTTTGACCCATGAGGGCACAAGTAGCCTGAAGGGCGCATGTCTGACACCCCTCGTTACCGTTTCGCACCTTCTCCCACTGGCTTCTTTCATGTGGGCGGCGCACGTACAGCTCTCTATAACTGGGCGCTTGCGTTGCGCACCGGTGGAACATTTGTATTGCGTATTGAAGACACCGATGAATCACGTAATAGCCCAGAGTGGACACAAGGGATCATCGATGCACTGTCGTGGTTAGGGATTGATTCCAACCATCCACAATTCGAAGGACCGTATTTCCAGAGCAAGAACGCTGAACTTCACATTGCTGCTGCACACAAGCTCTTTGAGCAGGGCAATGCATATTGGTGTGATCTCACTGCAGATCAGATTCAGGCTCGTTCCAAAGAAACTGGCAAGCAGGGTTACGACGGGTATTCGCGTGATCGCGGCCTTACTGGCGGACCGGGTCAGGTATTGCGTTTCCGTGTTCCCGAAGGCCACACAATGGTGCAAGACCTTGTTCGCGGTGAAGTGGATTTTGCCAACGAGACGATTGAAGACTTTGTGTTGTTGCGCAGTAATGGCAGCCCAATGTTCCTTCTTGCCAATGTTGTTGATGACATTGAGATGAAGGTGTCGAACGTAGTGCGTGCAGAAGAACATCTGCCCAACACACCGAAGCAGCAGATGATTTGGGATGCGTTGGGACAGACGGCGCCAGTTTGGGCGCACGTGCCAGTGCTAGTGAATGAACAGCGCAAGAAGTTGTCGAAGCGTCGCGACAAGGTCGCGTTAGAGCAATATCGCGAAGAAGGCATCTTGCCTGATGCGATGATCAACTACTTGATGACACTTGGTTGGGCGCCAGCAGGGGACACGGAGATTGTTCCATGGCAACAAATTGTTGATGAATTCCGTTTGGAAGATGTCAACCATTCGCCGGCATTCTTCGATATTAAGAAACTGAACAGTTTTAATGGTGATTACGTTCGCGCGATGAGTCTTGATGAATTCATCGCAGGGTGTGCGCCACATTTGGCAGATGCACCATGGCCGGCAGGGCGTTTCAATGCTGAGACATTTGCGAAACTCGCTCCACTTGTGCAGACCCGCGTTGTCACTCTCTCTGAGGTGCCTGCAATGGTGGACTTCATGTTCCTTGCAGATCCAGTCATCGATGAAGATGCATGGACAAAAACCATGGGCTCAGAGTTTGCTGGAAATGTGCTTCGTGATTACGCCGATGCAATCTCTACTGGCGACTGGAACCACGATGCACTGAAGACCGCGCTGGAATCATGGACTGAAGCACATGAATTGAAGTTGGGTAAAACACAAGCACCGATTCGTGTTGCAATTACTGGCCGCACCATTGGGCCACCGTTGTTTGAAAGCATTGAAGTGCTGGGACGTGTAGAAACTCTTCGCCGCTTGCAGGCGGCAATCTCCCGCATCGGCTAACTCATGACATATGTGAAGTCAGCGTTCCGTATTGCATGTGCTGTTGCAATCGCAATGACCTTGTATGTGAGCTTGACTTTCGTAACAGTGTTGTCTGTCGGTCACACGGATGCTGGCAATACGGCTGATGCTGTTGTTGTGCTTGGCGCTGCACAGTATGACGGTCGGCCATCACCATTGTTGGAATCACGTCTACAACATGCTCTTGATTTGTTCAATGAAAAGCGAGTGATGTTCATCGCTGTAACTGGGGGAAAGCGCCCCGGCGACAGGTTCACTGAGGCGGCAGCATCGCAGCGATGGCTCACTAATCGCGGCGTTCCGGAGTCGTTGATTATCCGTGAAGATACTGGACGTACGACATGGGAATCGTTGTACAACCTTGCGCGCGTTCTCAGTTCACGGGATATCTGGATGGTGTTGGTGTCTACTGATCGATGGCACATGCAACGCAGTGTTCTGACGTTGCGCGAATTTGGAGTTCATGCGGAACCTTCAGCGACATCAACGAGTCCGCTGCAGGGATTCAGTCACGCCTGGGGCAAGTACGCAAAAGAAACCATTGGTGTAGCAGTAGGGCGAATCATTGGGTTCGATCGACTTCTCAGCATCACTGGCTGAGACCTAGTCGGTGGTGACACCGAAATCGCCTCGCTATCATGGGGACCGCACTGGGGAATGGTGTAATTGGCAACACAGCAGTTTCTGGTACTGTTATTCAGGGTTCGAGTCCTTGTTCCCCAACAAAATCAAGCGTTTTAGCGTTTGAAGACCTCCGCAGTGCGGGGGTCTTTTTCTTTGTACCGATGCATACCGCAGGGCGTCTTGCCTCAGTTTCAGAGGAGACTCCGAACATCTCCCCGATAGCCTGAGTTTCCGCTACAGGCTCCCATCGTCTAGTGGCCTAGGACACCACCCTCTCAAGGTGGCGGCACGGGTTCGA
>CALBSD010000084.1 GCA_937927625.1 uncultured Actinomycetes bacterium
CAGTGGCCGAATACGAAATGAATTCACACACCACGTCTCCTCCACCGCGCTACACAGAAGCGTCATTGGTGAAGGAACTCGAAGCGAAAGGTATCGGACGTCCATCAACATGGGCATCGATCATTTCGCAGATGGTCGACCGTGGCCATTACTTATGGAAGAAGGGCACATCGTTAGTACCCACATGGACTGCGTTCTCTGTTATTCGATTGTTGGAAGAGAACTTTGAGTCTCTTGTTGATTATGAATTCACAGCAGACCTCGACGCCGACCTCGACTCCATCGCTCGCGGTGAGTTGAAAAAGGTGGACTGGCTCACTGAATTCTATTTCGGTAGCGAACATGAACTGGGCTTGCGCAACATCGTGACGGCGAACCTTGACTCCATCGATGCGGCTGTTCTCAACACCTTTGTATTAGGTGTGAATCCAGAAACCGGTGAAGACGTCATTGTGAAGCCAGGTTTGTACGGACCATACGTTCGTACTGGCGAGAAGAACACCGCAAGTGTTCCCGACACCATGACACCTGATGAACTGACACTTGAAGCAGCCATCACATTGTTGAAGGCCCCAAAAGGCGACGTCCCTATCGGTGAATGGGAAGGATTCCCTGTCTTTGCAAAGTCCGGTCGTTACGGCCCGTACGTGCAGTGGGGCACGATGGATGAGCCGCCAACTGATCTTGAGAAGCCAAAGATGGCGTCATTGTTTAAGACGATGAACATCGAGCGCATCTCTTTGGAAGATGCAATCGATTTGTTGAAGCTTCCTCGCATGGTGGGCGCAGATCCGGTCGACGGTGAAATCATCACCGCGCAGAACGGAAAGTTCGGCCCATATATTTCAAAAGGCAAGGACAGCCGTTCGCTGCAAAACGAAGAACAACTTCTCACGGTCACGTTGGAAGAAGCACTCGCGCTGCTTGCAACGCCTCGCACATTCGGCAAAGGCCGTGCTGCAGCAAAACCACCGTTGAAGGAATTCGGCAACGACCCCACAAGTGGTCGTCCGGTGATCGGCA
>CALBSD010000085.1 GCA_937927625.1 uncultured Actinomycetes bacterium
TAGCAATTGGCGCCCACGGCAGGAATTGAACCTGCGACCCCTTGCTCCGGAGGCAAGTGCTCTATCCGCTGAGCTACGTGAGCGTGACGTGAAAGACACGCGCATCCTCAGTCTAAGGCTCCTGCAATTGGAACCTGTTCAGCGCCCGCTGACGGGGCAGAATAGGGAACCCATGGCTGATCCAATTGTCTCCGTCTCTCGTCGCTTGGCAGACGCCTTCTCGGCTGTCGCTGGCACGACCGTCGACCCCGTGGTTCGCCCTAGTGACCGCGCGGATGCTCAGGCCAACGGTGCTCTTGCGATTGCGAAGTCCATGGGGGCGCAACCTCGCGAAGTAGCGCAAAAGGCTCTTGATGCTGCAGGCGACTTGTCGGACATGTTGCAGTCCACTGAGATTGCCGGACCTGGCTTTATCAACTTGGTGTTCTCCGATGAATTCATCGCACAGCAACTCTCGCTTGCGATGGCTGATGCCACATTGGGCGTTCGGGTGTCGCCGGATCCGCACACAGTTGTCATTGACTATTCCGCTCCGAACGTTGCAAAAGAAATGCACGTTGGACACTTGCGTTCCACCGTTATCGGTGACGCGTTGGTGCGAGTTCTCGGTTTCGTTGGGCACACCGTGGTGCGCGAAAACCACATTGGCGACTGGGGCACACCGTTCGGCATGTTGATTGAACATCTCATCGACTTGGGCGAAGAGAATGCAGCGCATGAACTTGGTGTGGGTGACCTCGACGGTTTCTACAAGCAAGCCCGCGGCAAGTTCGAAGCGTCCGATGAGTTCAAGACTCGTGCGCGTCAACGCGTGGTGATGTTGCAAGGTGGTGACGAAGACACCATGCGCCTGTGGCACACTTTGGTGAAGGAGAGCACTCGCTACTTCAACAAGGTGTACACGCAATTAGATGTGTTGCTGACCGATGATGATCTCATGGGTGAGAGCGCATACAACCCACTATTGACTGTCGTTGTTGATCGCTTGCGCGACGCCGGACTTTTGGTGGAGAGCGACGGCGCTGAAGTTGTCTTCGCTGAGGGCTTTACGAACCGCGAGAACGAGCCGTTGCCATTGATTATTCGCAAGGGTGATGGTGGCTACAACTACGCAACCTCCGACCTCGGTTGTGTGATTGACCGTGTTGAACGTGTGGGCGCCCGTACTGTTCTGTATGTGGTGGGTGCTCCACAGGCGCAGCACTTGCAGATGGTGGAAGCAGTTGCACGCATGGCCGGATGGATGCCAAAGGGTTACGTGATGAACCACGTGTCATTCGGAAGTGTTCTTGGCGAGGACCGCAAAATTCTGAAGAGCCGTGCAGGCGAAACCGTGAAGCTCGCTGCGCTTCTTGACGAAGCAGTTGTGCGTGCCGAAGCAGCAGTCACTGAAAAGAATCCTGAGATGTCCGAAGCGGATCGTTCCGCAGTGGCAAACATGATTGGTATCGGTGCGGTGAAGTATTCCGACCTCAGTACCGATCGTGTGAAGGACTACATCTTTGATTGGGAACGCATGTTGTCTTTCGAAGGCAACACGGCTCCGTATCTGCAATATGCGCATGCTCGTATCTGCAGCATCTTCCGTCGTGCCGAAGTGTCTCGTACCTCTGTGCGCGGCATCACGCCTTCGTTGGCAGAGCCACAAGAGCGTGCACTTGCGTTGCGCATCTTGCGATTCGACTCTGCGGTCTGGGAAATGAT
>CALBSD010000086.1 GCA_937927625.1 uncultured Actinomycetes bacterium
ATGGCATTCCTTCGCCTCTCGGCTCTCACCGGGGACGAATCATTGCGCAACCATGCACATGACATCTTGCGACTTCTTGCACGCGTCGTACCCAATGCTCCGTCGGCATTTGGAAACGCACTCGCCGCTGCACTTCTCTTGCACGTCGGCACAACGGAAGTAGTGATTCCGGGAACTGTGCCTGAGTTCGTTTCCGTGTACCGCGAAGAATGGCGACCACATGGTGTTCTTGCATGGGGCGATCCGATTGACTCACCACTCTGGGCAGGCCGTAATAAAGGCGCCGCCTATGTATGTCGTGATTACGTGTGCTCTCTACCAGCACGCGATGCACACGAGATGCGGGAACGACTGGTTACCAACGAGAACGGTGCATAACCTGCGCAACGCTCTTGCGGAAGCGTGACGCACTGCGACCACGTCGCGTGCCATCTTTAGCCGGATGACCCAATGCCACTGTGCCGAGAATGTGCACATGGTCTGGCAAAGAAAATTCAGAGCGAAGACTCTTTTCATTTGCATGCGCAAAAAACAATGCGCCGAGCCCGTTGTCTTCCAGTGCCAAAAGGAAAGTCATGGTCGAGAATGATGCATCGATGGTCCAATACGGAGCAGGCCATGCTTCCACTGACTCACCAAGTCCCGTATGTGCTTTGTCGGATTCGGAATACCTCTGCAGGTACGCAGATGAATCAGCCAACATGAGCGCAATGACGGGCGCATTCAACAAACCAGGGAATGCAAATGCTGCACGCTTCTCTTGCGCTAGAGCAGTGTCCCAATATCGCGAGGTCTCACTTCCCTGCAGCAACAGCACATGCCATCCCTGAGACTTACCAGCGCTCGGTGCGCACAGACCTAAATCAATACATGCATCCAGAATGGATTGATCAACGGGGGTGGACTCGAATGAACGAGTCATCCGACGTGAGCGAACAACGTCGGAGAATTGCACAGTGTTACGAACGAGCGCCGAGCTTGACGAGGCTCTCTGCCATCGTCCAACCGTGAACGATGAGGACTCCGCCCTTCTTGGCATTAACGCCCTTGAAGAGTGAGGTGATTTCGTCGGAGATTTTTTCTGGCTTCAACGACACGTGGTCGAGGAAACCGCTTTGACCACCAGTTGCAACTGTGAATGTCTTGTCGTCATACGTGGAGTCGACTTTGAATCGACGTGCGAGGCGCTTGCCCCATGCACGAGCTTCACCATCTGCACGATGTTCGAAACGAGGAATGATGTCGGTCAAGGACTTAAATGCCTCGAGCCCGTCAGGGATGGGGAAACGGCTTCCAACAACCACGTCTTCATCAGGGAATGCCATGAGTGCGCGGTGATATGCCTCGCCCATCAGGCCCTTGAGAATGGAGTCGCGCTTTGCGGTGCGCTTGATGGTCATGAGACCGAGGAGAACGCAGGGCGTGCCGCCGATGCGCTCAAGCGTGGAGAAGGTGACACCATGCAATTTTCCATCGAGGCGAGCCAAGGTGCACAGCACCCAATCTTGCTGCGCCTTCTGAAACTGCTCAAGGCCAAAGGAGCCCTCGATGGTCAGCATCTCTTCGAGCTGAGCCTCTGTAAGGGCACTGCAGTCCTGTGTGGTGACTTCCAACGACATAGAACCGAGTGACTCCCTGGGGCTTCAGGCGGCGGGACCGCCGACAACAACCCCTCTATTCTGCCATTTCAAAAGACGGAACCCTGAAACGGAGCCGAAGAATCAGATGATTTTCACCGCATTTGAGCCAAAAGTGAGCCGAAGCGGGGCTACAGCCTTCTCAATATCCACCAAATGACCAGATCCAAGGTCGAAAACCTTTCCGCCGGCGAGTTGTAGACGAACGGGTGATGTACCCGGGAACTCCGCGATGATCGCTTTCAAAGCATCAAGTTTGGTGCTGTTGAAACCTGCAGGAAGAGAAATAAGTACCTCAGCAATACGTGTGTGCAAGTTCTCTGGCACCACGATCCGCTGTGCCGAGAAACTAGGCGGTGCATCATCGCGTCGATTGAGTCGACCGGTGACCGTGATGACTTGATCGTCTGCCAAGAGATGGCCGAACTCACCCAACACTTTGGAGAACACCGTGACTTCAATGGTTGCATCAAAGTCTTCAAGGATAAAAGTTGCCATTTGATCGCCGCGCTTTGTGAAGCGGCGGTTCAGCGAAGTCATCACACCGCCAATTGTGACGTTGCCCGACTCACGGGCCTCAAGGTCGCGGATAGTGCTGGTGGTAAGACGGCGCAATGCATTTTCCACACCACGCAATGGGTGATCAGAAATGTAGAGACCAAGCATGTCTTTTTCGTGGCGCAACTGGTCTGGCTTTGCGAACTGCAATTCAGGGATTGCAATCTCTGATGACCATCCACTGTCAGTGGATTCTTCGAGCTCGCCAAAGAGCGACATCACACCCTTCTCTTCTTCACGACGCTTTGCCACCGCATTATCGATGATGGATTCAAAGACCATTAACAATCCGCGACGCGGATGTCCGAGCGAGTCGAAGCCACCCGCTTTGATGAGCGATTCCACTGCACGCTTGTTCAGCGCTTGTTCAGGAGCGCGCTTTGCAAAATCGTGGAAAGACTCATAGGGACCGTTGGCATCTCGTTCTTCAACAATGAGACCCACGAGTCCTTCGCCCACGTTGCGCACAGCAGACAAGGCGAAGATGATGCGCTTTTCTTCATCTGTTGAAATGGATTCAAAGTCGGAGCGACCGGCATTGATATCGGGGTTCGACACAGTGATGCCCATCGAACGACAATCCGCAAGATGAACTGCAGCTTTTTCGTAGTTGCCCTTCACCGATGACAGCAACGACGCGGAGTACTCCACTGGGAAGTGTGCTTTGAGATAAGCCGTTTGATACGAGATCAGTCCGTAACCGAATGTGTGGCTCTTGTTGAACGCGTAGTCAGCGAACTTACGGATAACACCAAACAGCGTTTCTCCGAGTTCACGCCCATATCCAGTCTTCTCGCATCCTTCGACGAAGACGACTTCTTCTTTCTCCATCGCCTTGTGGTCTTTTTTACCGCAGGCTTTACGCAGGTTGTCGGCTTGAGCAAGGTCGTAGCCGGCGAATTTCTGCGCCACTCGCATCATGCTCTCTTGGTACACCATGAGGCCGTACGTATCGTGCAACAGTTCTTTTGCCTCTGGGTGGAAATACTCAGGCTCTTTACGATTGTTCTTGTAGTCGGCGTAGTCGTAGTGCATGTTCACGCTCATTGGACCAGGGCGATACAAGGCGAGAACAGCGCTCACGTCTTCAAACGTTGTGGGCTTCATTGATTTCAGCAGCGCACGCATTGGAGGAGATTCCAACTGAAAAACACCAATGGTGTCTCCTCTGCCCAAAAGTTCGAATGTCAACTTGTCGTCAAGTGGCACGGTGTCAATGTCAAAATCTGGATCTCGTTGCCGGCGAATCATCTCAACCGCGTCGGTGATGACGTCAAGGTTGCGAAGACCCAAGAAGTCCATTTTGAGAAGACCCAGGTCTTCGACGCCGTGCATTTCATACTGCGTGACGATGGGCGCTTCGTCAGCTTTGAGATCACCGACGGGCTTTCGCTGAATCGGCAAATACTCGGTTAACTCTTTCGGCGTAATTACTACAGCTGCTGCGTGAATACCGTCGGAGCGCTTGAGGCCTTCAAGACCACGTGCAACTTCAACAACCTTCGCAGCGACTTCATCAATGGCGATGAGATCACGCAAGCCTTGGGCATCGCGGTAGCCATCGGCGAAGTTCTCATTCAATTCAAGACAGGCCGCCAACGGTGTATCGCGGCCTTGGTTGAGAGGTGGCATTAACTTTGCAATGCGGTCACCTACTGCGTATTCATGCCCAAGCACTCGCGCCGCATCGCGCACGGCGTTACGTGACTTGATAGTTGCGAAGGTAATGATCTGGGCGACGTGGTCGCGACCATACTTCTCTGCCGCATAACGAATCATGTGGTCGCGATAACGGGAGTCGAAGTCCATGTCGATATCGGGCATGCTGACGCGCGATGGATTCAAGAAGCGTTCGAACAGAAGGTCGTACTTCAAGGGGTCAAGCTCAGTGATGCGCAAGCAATACGCCACAGCACACCCTGCGGCAGAGCCACGACCAGGTCCAACGCGGATACCTTCGTCCTTGGCGTGCTTGATGAGGTCCCACACGATGAGGAAGTACGAACTAAAGCCCATCTGATTAATAACGCCCAGTTCGTACGACACCCGCTCCACCACATCAGCAGGGAGATCGTGACCCCAGCGCATCTTGGCGCCTTCCCATGTGAGGTGCTCGAGGTACTTCTCGTCGGAAGCGAATTCTTTGGGGATTGGGAACACAGGAAGTTGGTACGTGCCCAATTCAATTTCGACGTTGGAACGTTCTGCAATCCACAATGAGTTGTCGCATGCCGTGGGTTGTTCGCGCCACAGATACCGCATCTCTTCTGCGGACTTCAGATAATGCTCGTTGCCTTCAAAGCGGAAACGATCTTGATCGCGCATGAGTGCACCGGTTTGCACACACAACAACGCATCATGTGCTTCATGGTCGGCCTGGTTGACATAGTGCGAGTCGTTGGTGGCAAGAAGTGGTGCACCAATTTTGTTGGCAATCTCAATCAGTTTGGGGTTGGTGCGCAACTGATCTGCAATGCCGTGATCTTGGATTTCCACGAACAGATTGTCTTTGCCGAAGATGTCTTGCAGACGTCCGGCCTTCGCTACTGCACCCTTTTCGTCACCGTTGAGCAGCGACTGCAGAACGTGACCACCCAAACAACCCGTGGTTGCAATCAGGCCCTTGGAATGACGCTCGAGCAATTCCCAGTCGATACGTGGCTTGTAGTGGTATCCCTCAAGGAAAGCAAGGCTGGAGAGCTTGATGAGGTTGCGGTATCCCTCGTTGGTTTCTGCCAACAACGTGAGGTGGTAATACTGCTTGCGGCCGCCTTCATCGGCGCCACCGTTGTCGTCCATCTTGCCGCGACGTGCAATGCGCTCGGTGCGGTGATCAAACGCCATGTAGGCCTCTGTACCAATGATTGGCTTAATGCCCTGCTTCTTACATTCCTTGTAGAAGTCGATGACGCCGTACATGTTGCCGTGGTCGGTAATACCAAGGGCAGGCTGACCATCTTGCACAGCCTTTGAGACCAACTCATCGAGACGAGCAGCACCGTCGAGCATGGAGAACTCGGTGTGAACATGGAGGTGTGTAAACGATGACGACACGCCCCACACTCCTTTTCATAACCGCAACTTGACTCATTCCACCAACTGCCGAGGGCACGACAGCGGTGGGATTCTCAAAGGTAGCAGTCAGGTGGGTCAGGCCTTCAGAGCCAGCAACGGCACCAGCATCTCGTCCTCGGTCAACGAGCCATGGCGACAGACAAGGTCAAAAGCGCCTCCGTCGAGAGGTTCTTCAAAGCTGACCGGACCGTGTGCCACCAGAGCCACGTCACCCATACGACGAATAACAGAATCGCTGACGCGCGGTCCAAACCAGTTCTCATCCAAGACCTGCTGCTTTGTGACAACCCATGCCACGTCGTCGTATTGGCGAGCTGCGTCGAGCAGAGCACCTTCACGCCCGCGTCGGGCATGCAGCCATCGGAAACGTCCTTCGCCCGACTGATGATGAACATGTTCCGTTACAGAAGCAACGGGAACAATTGTGTTGTCACCCACATGCACCTGACCGTGGTCCGCAGTGACGATGAGAACGGTGTCAGATGGAAGCACCGAGAGAACATTCGCCACAAGATTGTCTGCCGCACGCAACTCAGCGGTGTAGTGATCCGAGAATCCGCGTTCATGTGCGATCTTGTCAATGCCGTCGTAATAGGCGTACACAAAATCTTCCCCTGACGCGAGGGCATCACGAACAATGACGGGGATGCTGCTGGAGGCACGCCATCCCATGTGTTTCACCCCATTGAGGTGAGCCAAAGTAAAACCGCTTCCCTCTAATTCGGCCTTACTGAGCACCGGGACACTGGATCCAAGAAACGGCGGACACGGTTGGGTCTGTTGTGGCGGATAACGACGACGAAGGTCTCCGTTCTCATCCCCCCAGCGCAGAACGTTCATGACGGTGTCGCCCATGTCCACGCGGTAGCCAATGAGACCGTGCTCGCCCGGTGAGAGGCCAGTGACAAGCGATGTGAGCGCCGTCGCGGTCGTTGATGGCGCAATGGTCGTAATGTGGCCGCCCACCATGCCTGCGAGCGTGGGCATGTGTTCTGAGTATTTCTGCAATTGGTTCCAACCGAGACCATCGAGCAGAAGGACCACGATGCGTGGGGCACCCTGCACTATCGACGGCATCCAAGTTGGAACCGTGCGCGGACCCCCTGGGGCACACAGCACCGGGATGATGTCGGACAGACTTCCCGCCGAATAACGGGGCAGGACGGGGGAAGGAGTACTCACACCCCTAGTTCACCACCTACGATGGCACCGTGCGAGTTTCTACACGAGGTGATTATGCGTGCAGGGCACTTTTGTCTCTTGCGTTGCATGCCGATACCGGCAGCCCCACCTCTGTGCGCGACATCGCCGATCGCACCGGCCTTCCCCAGCCCTACCTTGAGCAGATTCTCCTTGCGCTGAAAGGCGCTGGTCTCGTGCGCTCAAAGCGAGGCGTCGGAGGCGGCTACGTCCTTGCGAAAGCCCCTGGTGACATTCGTTTGTCAGAGATCATTTCTGCCGTCGATGGCCCCATCACTCTGGGCGACTTTGGACAGCCTCATCAAGACGGTTCATGTGACCACGAAGGTCAATGCGTTCTTCTCGCAATTTGGGATGTTGCCGGCCAACACATGCGCGAGCATCTTGATGCATACACGCTGGAATCAATTGCTGCCGCAGCTGCTGGCACCGGTGCATGGCCAAAAGTCGACCTGCATCATCACCACTAATTCGTTGACGTTGCGTTCTTAGTCAAAAGTGCGCATCGAGCACTTGGCAATCACCGCTGCCATGTCCTCTGGAATTGGCGCTTCGAACGTCATCTCTTCCCCACTACCTGGGTGAATGAGAGTCAGACGACGTGCGTGCAACATGGGTCGCGGTGCAACCAATGCAGACTTTCCACCGCCATACATCGAATCCCCCACAACAGGGTGTCCGACTGCACCGAGGTGTACGCGAATTTGATGTGTGCGTCCGGTTTCTAACGTGCACCGCACCAAACTCACTGCCACGGGATCATTAAACGTTTCCTGCACTTCAAGATGAGTGCGTGCCCATTTACCGCTGTTAACAACAGCCATCTTCATTGGGTCACGTGGATGGCGGCCAATTGCTGCATCGACAGTTGCCGTTGGAGAATCGAAGTGCCCCCACGACAGTGCGAGATACTCACGACCAACTTCATGTTCGGACAATGCAGCCACCAAAGAGTCGTACGCACGTTGTGTACGCGCCACAACCATCATGCCTGTCGTACCAGAGTCAAGGCGATGCACGATGCCGGGACGTCCTGGTTGACCCACCGATGACACTTCGGGATACAGAGCAAGAATGCCATTGACCAAGGTGCCATTGCCGTGTCCAGATGCTGGATGCACCACGACACCTGCAGCTTTGTTCACCACGATGATGTCGTCATCGACATACACAATGTCGAGAATCACTGATGGGTCTGGACCAGGTACTTCAGGAACTGGAATCTTGTCGAGATCGACGACAACGTTCTGACCTTCTTTAAGACGTGACTTGCCTGAGGCAACAACGGCGCCATCAACTTCGGCACCTCCGTCTGCAATCAACTTTGTGGCATCCGAACGGGAGATATCGGCAATGAGTGAAACAACGCGATCGATGCGCTCTCCGTCTAATGCAGCCGGAACTGTCTCTTCTACTTTCACTTCGTTACCTCGTGACGTTTTGCATCCACGTATTCACGGGACAAACCAATAATCAATAAACCTGCGCCAATGGTGATGGCTGCATCTGCTGCGTTAAACACCGGGAACCACTGGAAGTCGATGAAGTCCACCACATGACCGTGCAACCATCCGTCGCCACGAAAGATGCGATCAGCCACATTGCCCAGCGCCCCCGCAACGATGGCTGCAAGACCATACGCAGACAAGACCGTGGTGGCGCGCAATGCGGCACGAGCCAACATGACAACCGCAACGATGGCAACAATGCCCACGAGTGGCCCTAAGCCCCGCGCTTGTGAGAACGCAATGCCACTGTTGAAACCCAAAGCAAACTGCAATGTCCACACCACGTGAATGACGCGACCATGAGCGAGTGAGCCCACGGCCCACGACTTCGTGCACTGATCAATGAGAACAATGGCAGCAACAACAAGTGCCAAGCGGCGCGGAGATGGCACGGTGAACTTGGGCGACCTAACGGCGGCCCAATCCGCCAGCGCGCTCGGTGACAAGTTCAGTTGCCCATGGCAACGCCTTCAAGCGTTCCTTCGGAATGGGTGATCCAGAAACAACTGAATAGCCATATTCACCGTCCTTCATTCGAATGAAGGCAGCGTCAATTTCTTCAACGGTCTGACGAGCAAATGCTGACAACGTGAGGTCTTGCTCGCGCTCCACCACCATGGTGTCGCCTTCGCCGCCTTCGTCATCAAACTGCACATCGCCCATTTCGGCGTCGGCGATCAATGCGTTTGCTTCATTTTCCAAGCGGTTTGCCTGGCCGACCAACTTGATGCGCTCTTCGTTCAACAACTCACGCTGTGCAAGCAAGAACTTCATGTCGAAATCTTTTGTCGAAGTGATGCCATCTTTGGTCTCCACCTTGACGATGACATGACGCTTTGGTGGCTCAGGCTTCTTGATGGCTTTGCGCGGTGGCATTGCCGGTGGAGCCGGAGCAACAACGGGCGCTGGCTTTGCAGATGCTACAGCCTTCTTCGGTTCCGCCTTCGGAGCTGGCGCAGGCGCAGCCTTCTTTGGTTCAACCTTTGCAACAGCCTTCGCAGGTGCAGCCTTCTTCGCAGGAACAACTTTCTTCGCCGGCGCTGCCTTCTTCGCAGGAACAACTTTCTTCGCCGGCGCTGCCTTCTTTGCAGGCACAACCTTCTTAGCTGGCGCTGCCTTCTTTACTGGCGCAGCTTTCTTTGCAGGAGCAACCTTCTTCGCCGGTGCGGCCTTCTTCGCAGGAACGACTTTCTTAGCGGGTGCAGCCTTCTTCGCTGGCGCCTTCTTTGCCGGAGCGGCTTTCTTCGCGGGTGCAGCTTTCTTCGCGGGCGCGGCCTTCTTCGCTGGCGCCTTTTTGGCTGGTGCAGCTTTCTTCGCGGGCGCGGCCTTCTTTGCCGGAGCCTTCGATGCCACCTTCTTTGCGGGCGCCTTCTTCGCAGGTGCCTTCTTCTTGGTTGCCATGATGATCTCCTTCAACGAGCTATCGCCCGTGTTGCCCCGAGAGGCTACGACCCCGAAGGGGGTAACTCAACGACTGACAGCAACAACTACGGCGATGGATGTCCCTTCGATGGAAACAGTGCGCTCGAGAGTCGAGTCCCACACCACTTCCACCGCAAGGGTTTCGCCCGCAATGAGCCCCTCGTGAGGGGTCAATTGAGCCTGCACAAGATCATCAGCACCCAAAGTGAGAATGATCCGGTCAGACACGTTGAAATCAGCTTCGCGACGAGCCTGCTGCACTGCACGCACAACATCTCGAGCGAGTCCTTCGGCTTCCAGTTCAGGCGTCACATTGATATCCAGAAGGACGACGCCGGCACCGCCAGGCAATGGAGCACTGGCACTATCGGACTTCGTGACGAGTTTGAGTGCGTATTCACCTGGCTGCAGAGTCTCCCCCGCCACCTTGATGGTGTCACCCTCTTGGGTCCACTCGCCCTTCTTCACCGCAACAATGACCTTCTGCGTATTTGGTCCGAGACGTGGACCAACGACAGCAGGAACAACCTGCAACTCGTGCGATGCGACGGCATCAACATCAGCCGTCAACACAACGTCGCGAACATTCACTTCGTCTTTGACAATGTCGAGGAAGTTGGCGAGTGACGATGCATTCGGCGAAGCGACAGTGAGTGTTGCCAATGGCAATCGAACGCGACGACTGTGTGCCTTGCGGACAGACAACGCAGACGAACACACATCACGCACCATGTCCATTGACGCCACCAATGCAACGTCACGTGGAAGTGATGCCGATGTTGGCCAATCAAAAAGATGCACGCTTGGTGCGGCTCCGCCATTGAGGCCCGCAGAAATTTCATCTGTCAGAAGCGGCAACAACGGAGCAGAAATCTTTGTGAGGAAATCAAGAACTGTATGCAGAGTGTCGATCGCATCTTGGTCGCCTGCCCAGAAACGGTCGCGGCTGCGGCGGATGTACCAGTTCGTAAGTACATCAAGGAACGTACGAATTGACTGACATGCAGCGAACAAGTCGTACACATCCATAGAACTTGTAACACTGTCGATGGTGTCGGCCAACTTCGACAATACGTATTGGTCGAGAACATTTTTCGAATCGGTGCGAACGTGGCCCGACTTTCCTTCTGCGTTGGCATACAACGACAAGAAGTAATACGAGTTCCACATTGGCAACAGCACTTGACGCACGGTGTCGCGCATACCGACTTCCGTCACCGAGAAGTCACCACCACGCAAGATGGGCGACGACAAGAGATACCAACGCATTGCATCAGCACCGTGGGAGTCAAACACTGCCATCGGGTCTGGATAGTTGCGAAGGCTCTTCGACATCTTTGCGCCATCGTCACCTAAGACGATTCCGTGACTGACACAAGAAACAAATGCAGGGCGATCAAACAGTGCTGTCGCAAGAACATGCAATGTATAGAACCAGCCGCGAGTCTGACCGATGTATTCAACGATGAAGTCTCCGGGGTAATGGTTCTCAAACCATTCACGATTCTCAAATGGGTAATGCACCTGAGCGAATGGCATTGAGCCGCTCTCAAACCAGCAGTCGAGCACTTCAGGGACGCGACGCATCATCGACTTCCCTGTTGGATCGTCAGGGTTAGGACGCACCAAGTTGTCAATGCCGGGGCGGTGAAGGTCTTGAACATCGACTCCGAAGTCACGGCTGAGATCTTCAATCGATCCGTACACATCAATACGTGGGTACGTCGGATCGTCGCTCTTCCACACAGGAATTGGCGAGCCCCAGAATCGGTTACGGCTGATCGCCCAATCGCGAGCATTGCCGATCCACTTGCCGAAGGTTCCGTCCTTGATGTGCTCGGGTGTCCAGTTGATGTTCTGGTTGAGTTCCACCATGCGATCGCGGAATGCAGTGACCTGAACAAACCAAGATGACACTGCGCGGTACACCAATGGTTCTGCACAACGCCAGCAATGTGGATAGCTGTGGTTGTAGGTGTCGTGTCGAAGTACGACGCCCATCTCTTTCAGAGTCTTGATGATGTCAGAGTTCGCTTCGAACACATGACGACCAACCCATGGCGTCACCTCTGCGGTGTATTGGCCATGTTCGTCCATTGGGCACAACGTTGGGATGCCCGCAGCGTTGCACTCGTTCTGGTCGTCTTCACCAAAGCCCGGAGCCATGTGCACCACACCGGTGCCGTCTTCCGTGGTGACGAACTCTGCGCCCAACACCTGGAAAGCGTTTTCTGTGCCTGCGAAGAATGGGAACAAGGGTGAGTACTTCCGTCCGACAAGGTCAGAACCTTTCACGGTGTCGACCTGTTCTGCGCCTTCAAGTTCCTTTTCATATGCACCAAGTCGCGCTGCAGCAAGGATGTACTTGTTGCCATCCGGATGTGCCATCACGGCGTAATCAACGTCTGGACCCACGGCAAGTGCAAGGTTGGAAGGAAGCGTCCATGGCGTGGTGGTCCACGCGAGGATCTTCTCCCCTGTTTCCAATTGGAACGAAACGGTGAGTGCAGGATCTTGACGATCGCGATACACATCGTCCATGCGTGTTTCTGTGTTGCTCAACGGAGTTTCACAGCGCCAGCAGTATGCAAGAACACGGAAGCCTTCATAGATGAGACCCTTGTCCCACAATGTGCGGAATGCCCACATGACACTTTCCATGTACGGAGTGTCGAGAGTCTTGTAATCGTTTTCGAAGTCAACCCATCGCGCTTGACGCGTGACATATCGCTGCCATTCATCGGTGTAGCGAAGAACACTGGTGCGACATGCATCGTTGAACTTGTCGATACCGAACTCTGTGATTGCAGGGTGACCTGCGATGCCAAGTTCTTTTTCTGCTTCTACTTCTGCAGGAAGACCGTGACAGTCCCAACCGAAACGACGCTCAACACGACGACCCTTCATCGTTTGATAACGAGGAACAGCATCTTTCACAAAGCCAGTGAGAAGGTGTCCGTAGTGCGGCATACCGTTTGCAAACGGAGGACCGTCATAGAAGACAAACTCGTTCTCTCCGTCGGCACCAGCTGCACGCGCCGCAAGGCTGGCTGCAAATGTCTGGTCACGTTCCCAACGCGCAAGCACGCCCTCTTCGAGGCGTGGAAAGTTCGGCTGGGGGTCGACCTGCGGGTATGTCACGCAGTAAGGCTAGGGCGCAGGGCACTCACGCCCACGGAACCCCAATGAATTAGTGCAAAACAGAGCTAAGGATGCTCAGTCCGATAATGAGCACCAAGGGCGATAGGTCAAGGCCACCCATGGGTGGAAGTACTCGACGAATCGGTGCAAGAACAGGCTCTGTGATTTGATGCAACACCTTCACTACTGGTGCCATTGGGCTGTCGTAGCGAATGGGAAAGAACGACAAAATTGAACGTGCAAAAATCACGTACATGTAAAGCTGAATGAGTTGCGAAATCATTTCGATCGCAACGGCTTAGTAGCCGCCACCTGGCTTCAACAAGTAAACGCCGGTGCCAACTTTTTCCATCGTGCCACCGAGTGCGTAACACATGCCGCTGGAGAAGTCGATAACGCGACGTGCCATCTCACGATCTGCACCTTCAAGATTGACAATCACAGGAATGCCTTCTTTGAAGTGGTCAGCGATTTCTTGCGCCTGGTTGAAATGACGAGGACGAACAGTGACTGTGTCGCCCACTGCAGGAACAGGACGAACTGTTGGTGCAGTACGTGGTGCACCGATCGGACGAACTTGCAAACCTGAATCGTCAGGGCGACGTGTTGCACCTGTGTCATCGACACGCATGGGGCGTGGTGCTGGGCGTGGTGTCTCTGAGGAATACTCCGGCTCAAAACCACCGCGACGTGTCAACGGTTCGGTGTTTGGTGCTGGGCGCTGCTGACGAGCAGGGCGCTCATATTCCATCGACATGTCGTAATCGTCATATGCCTCATCGCCATTGAGACCTAAATAATCCATTGCTTTGCGGAGAAACGACATGCCCAAAGGCTAATGCAATCGTGCATTCGTATGTGGGAGTTTCGAGAGGCCCGTTTTAGTGGGCCGCTGGACGTGAGCCGAACAGGCGACTTCCAATGCGAACCATCGTGGAACCGCATTCCACAGCGATTCGATAGTCCTCCGACATGCCCATCGAGCATTCGGTCAATCCCAACGAGTCAGCCAATGATCTCAGGGATGAAAAGGCCTTTTTTGTCTCGGCCGCCGAGCCCGAAGTTGGCCCAATCGTCATCAGACCGCGAACGAGAAGTCCAGCGTCAATCGATTGCCCCAACAATGATTCGACCTCAGATGACTCAGCACCCGACTTCGAATCCTCACCCGTGGTGTTCACCTGCAGAAGAATCTCTGCGCCAGGTGCGCGCTTCCCGATCTCAGAAATGGCTGAGGGTCGGTCGACTCCTTGCCATAAAGCGACATAGGGCGCCAGCTGTTTCACCTTGTTGGACTGGATGGCACCAATGAAATGAACGGGCAAATCAATGGGTGCTTCAGCCACTTTGGCAAGTAATTCCTGTGCGTAGTTCTCCCCCACGGCATCGCAATGAGCAACGAAGGCAGCACGGAGAGCGTCATGACCAAATGTCTTTGTGACAGCAACGATGGCAACGCTCGACGAAGTGAGCGATGTGATGTCAGAACGAATCGCTTGGACTCGTTCTGCGACCTCAAGTGGGTCGATCAAGTGGAAGCCTTACTTCAGGAATGAAGGAACGTCGAAGTCGTCATCGTCGTCTGACAATGGGTCAGAGTCAGAGAAGATGTCACGAACGTTGCTTGTAGGACGCGACTCTGCAGGACGAGAGCTTGCAGTGCGTGTTCCGAAGCCCGAGTTACCAGCGCCGGTGTCCCAACGCTCGAAGCCCGCTGCGATAACAGTGACCTTGATTTCGTCGCCCATCTCGTCATCGATGACAGTACCGAAGATGATGTTTGCATCTTGGTGCGCAACTGCGTGCACCACTTCTGCTGCTTCGTTGACTTCGAACAAGCCCATGCTGGATGGACCAGTGATGTTGAGCAAGATGCCACGTGCGCCGTCGATTGCTGCTTCCAACATTGGGCTGGAAATAGCGTCTCGCGCTGCCGTCACAGCACGCTTGTCGCCACTGGCGATACCGATGCCCATAAGTGCAGAACCTGCGCTGGTGAGGATCATCTTCACGTCTGCGAAGTCAGTGTTGATGAGGCCTGGCGTGGTGATGAGGTTGGTAATACCTGCAACACCCTGCAAGAGAATTTCGTCAGCCATCTTGAAAGCGTTGACAAGAGATGTCTTGTCGTTAGCGACTGTTAGAAGGCGGTCGTTTGGAATCACGATGAGCGTGTCGACTTTTTCCTTCAAACGCTGAATGCCATTGTCTGCCTGCACCGCACGACGACGACCTTCAAACTGGAATGGACGAGTGACAACACCAATGGTGAGTGCGCCCAGCGACTTTGAAATTTCTGCGATGACGGGCGCCGCACCAGTACCGGTACCACCGCCTTCACCTGCAGTAATGAACACCATGTCGGATCCCTGGATGAGTTCTTCGATCTCTTCACGGTGAGCTTCGGCTGCTGCACGACCAACGTCTGGGTCAGAACCTGCGCCTAGACCACGAGTGAGGTCACGACCAATGTCGAGTTTCACATCGGCATCGCTCATGAGAAGCGCCTGAGCGTCAGTGTTGACTGCAACAAACTCAACGCCACGAAGGCCTGCATCAATCATGCGGTTCACCGCGTTCACGCCGCCGCCTCCGACGCCAATCACCTTGATGACAGCGAGATAGTTCTGTGGTGCTCCGGCCATGAGCCATTTCCTCCGAAGAAACGTCCTTTACGGACTTTGTGTCTCAATATTTCCACAGTGGGAGCCAGTTTTGTGGCAATTGCGCAATCTAGGAGAAGAACGGTCCCCTATTAGCGCTGCTGAACAGTGGGTTCACCCGTCGAAACGTCCACAACGGCCAAGGTGGCAGGGTCTTGCCGACGGAACAAAACAACCACTGCTACCAGCTTGTTCTGCAGGTCAGTCGGTGGACCAAAGCGCACCACGGTGCCACCCTTCAGAATCATGGAGAGCTCTCCGCCACCGGTGAGTTCCAAGGCTTTGACCTTCGGGCGAATCTCGTCAGGAAGTGCAAGGACTAATTGAGCCGCGGCACGAAAGACATCATCAGCGATGGCGCCTGCTTCCAGATTCGGCCCGAGACCGCGCACTTGGAGATACTTCGTCGGCCAACCAGACAGGACAGTGATGATGTGTCCGCGAGCATCGACAACGCGAGCCTTCTGATCTGCCCCGACGTACCAAACCACAGGCACCCGCTCGGAGACTTCGACCAAAGCACTGCTCGGGAAATCTGTCGTGATTCGTACTTCCGACACCCATGGATCTTTCAGAAGTTGCTCACGAGCCTTGGCTGTGTCCACCGTAAAGATGGATGCACCCTTGATGGAATCAGTGACCTTTTTGATGGTGGCGGAAGATGTGTATACAACACCTTCAAGATCGACATGACGAACTGCAAATAGTGGCGACGCAAGAACAGCCATGATGAACACAATGAAGCCGATGATGACTCCGGCCAGCTTCAACCACTTCACTCGCTTCAGTCGTTCACGTCGCTTGCGCTTGCGCTGACGTTCTTCAAATCGCGGATCGGGGCGATCATCGTCAACGATGACGACTCGGTCCCCGTCGCGATCATCGATGACCAAAGTTCCACCACTGTCGTCGGACATGTCAATGACGTCAGCGCCACGTGTCAAAGGCTTAAGAAGCGGGTCTGCCGGAGCCGGCGTGAGGTCGTACTCCACATCGTCGCCGCCAATGACAATGACATCAGCTCTGTATCCATCTGAATCATCACGAGCCAACGGGAGAACTTGTGCGGTGATTTCACCAGTTGGTTCACTCACCTCTGTTGTTGCCGCAATGGATGTGGTGTCCCCCAACGGCGTGGGATCAACATCAACGCTGGGCTGCGGCGGACGAGGCACACCCTTTGTTGGACCGAACAGGTCCGACAGCTCTTTCAGAACTTCATCACTGACTTCGGTGACAGCGATTTCTTCACGAGGCTTCATTGGGTCTGATTCATCATGAGAGTTATTCATGTGTCTCCCCCATCAATTGCATGAGCGCTTGCGTAGCAAGTACTCGATCGGCGTCCGTGTGTCGAGGATCTGCAAATCGCTGAGCAATGCCTTCATCAAAACCGAGAAGACACACTTCGCTCCGCAGGAGAACACCTTTTTCCTGCATCACAGTTTCTTGCACATGTGACATCACCGCAACGATGTCGCTTGCTGTTGCACCATCAGATGCCTGAATGAAATTGGCATGCTTCTCTGACACTTGAGCGCCACCCACAGCGAATCCACGAAGTCCACACGAATCAATGAGCGCACCCGAACTGCCATCACCCGGCGCAGGGTTCACAAAGACTGAACCCGCATTACGACCACCGGGCTGATGTTCCCGACGCCATGCAACAACGTCATCAATTTCTTTCTGACCGTCAGCAACATCGCAACCCACGGTGTGGAGTCTTGCCGAAACCACAACGTGGTGAGCGGCTAATGCCGAGCCACGGAAGTGCAATCCCAATTGATCTGCCGAGACTGTCTCGATTCGACCGGACCTCAACGATGCAATCTCCACCGAACGCAATGAATCGACCATCTCGGCGCCATGGCCACCCGCATTCATGCGAACAGCACCACCGACACTGCCGGGAATTCCCACGCACCATTCGAGTCCACCGCGACCAGCTTTCACAGAGCGACGCGCCAACACGGGCATGGTGACGCTGCCTGCAACGACAACATCATCACCATCAATTTCAATGGTCGCTTCATTTGCAGGTGCAGTCACAACAACAACGAGACCGTTGAATCCGTTGTCTGCAATCAACGTGTTACTTCCTCGGCCAATCACTGCCATCGGAATACTCGGATATTGCGAAGTAATCCCCACCAATGTTTTGATGTCATCAGCCGCAGCAACGGTGACGGAAAGCGCTGCAACACCACCCACTGCGTATGTGGTGAGTGTCGCAAGTGGACGATTGACGACGGGCACTAATCCGGCTTGTGAAAGTTCTGCGGCCAGCGCGTCAAGTGTCGCTGCGCTCATCGCGATCCAGCATTCATTAGGTCATCGGGAAATGTCTCAATGTCGCCACAGCCCATCGAGATACAGATGTCTCCAGGAGAGGCAATTTCTGCAACTGCATTCACGATGTCTTGGCGTGTTGGTGCCCACACAATGTTCGCGGACGGATGTGATGAGCGAATGGCGTTCACCACCAACTCCCCTGTCACGCCTTCAATAAATGCAGTACCCGAGGCATACACATCCGTAATCACCACAACGTCCGCCGCGGTAAAGCAGTCGGCATATGTATCGGCCATGGCGGCGATGCGATGAAATCTGTTGGGCTGGAACACGGCAATTGTTTTGCCCGTGGTGCGCGGATGAGTACGAGCAGCGGCAATGGCGGCCTCAATCTCGGCAGGAAGATGGGCGTAATCATCAATCAGTACTGCGCCATTGAATTCACCGCGCTCCGTAAAGCGGCGCTGCACACCACGGAATGATTCCGCCGCAGTGCAAGCGACTTGTGGCTCTACTCCGAGTGCTGTTGCCATTGCGATTGCAGCTGCAAGGTTCGATGCATTGTGTTCTCCGCGCAAGAGCGAAGAACACATCAATGTCGCTTCGCCGACTCGCAATTGCACCGTGATGCCGTTGGGTTCGGACTTCGTGGAAAGAATTTGTACATCTGCATGTGCCGAGCGCCCAAAGGTACGCAAGCGGCTTTCCCCTTGAAGAGCATTCAGCAGAGCGTTGCTAGGAGAATCATCGATGTTTGCCACGACAATGCCGCTGGTTCGGAGTGCAGCGTCGATAAAACATTGCTGCACCTTTTCAAACGTTCCGAAGTAGTCAAGGTGGTCAACATCGATATTGGTGACGACGAGATGCGACAGTGGCAGAACATCAAGCGTTCCGTCGCTTTCATCACATTCCAAAACAAAGTGCTTGTCGGCACCATGACGGGCACCCACAGGCATGCCGTCAATCTGTCCACCAACAATGCACGAAGGATCAAAACCAGACCCAACCAGAATGTGTGTCAACAATGCGGTTGTTGTGGTCTTTCCATGAGTTCCGGCAACACCAATACATTCAGTAATGGCGCATAACGACGCTAAGAGTCCTGAACGATGTCGAACCGCAACTGACGTGCGCTGCGCTTCGACAATCTCCACATTGGACATAGGAATGGCAGTGGAATACGTGACCACGTCAACGCCATGAACCAATGAAGCAGCATGACCGCCCGAAATTGTGATTCCCTCGCCCTGAAGGATCTCAGTGACCTCAGATGCGCGCATGTCGGACCCCGAAACGGTGTGGCCACGAGCGGCCAAAAGACTGGCCAAGGGGCTCATGCCAGGTCCACCTATGCCGACAACATGACAGCGACGGCTCATTGAAAGATCAATGAGCTCTTCTGGCTGGCGACGTGATGGTGCAGAGGACATGGGTGTCCCATTGTTTCACGCGACAGAGGTCAGCGAGCGGCGTTCTTGATGGCATCGACAAGGAGATTGCTGCGATGGGCTTCTCCCATACGGCGTGCATTCCCTGCAAGCTGAGCCCGCGCACCGGAATTATTCACAAGTGACACGATTTCTTTCACGGCGGATCCATCTGCACAGTGAGCCTCTGTCACCACAACTGCGGCGTCCGCATCCCCTAGCCATTGAGCATTCAGTTTTTGATGTCCGTCAGCACTGACTTCCCACGGAACAACAACTGCGGCCACACCGACAGTCACGATTTCAGCAACGGTGCTCGCACCAGCGCGCACCACAAGCAAGTCTGAAGCTGCATACACCTGCGCCATACGACTCTCGTATCCCACACGTTGATACGTCACACCTTCGGGGGCCTCAGGAAGCGCATCGTCAACAAATCGCTTTCCACAAATGTGAAGCACATGGACGTTCGGAACCTCTTCACACGCCTCTAGTAACGAAGGAACAAGCGAGTTCAGAACACCGGAGCCCAACGACCCACCCATCACAGTGACGAGAACAGCGTTAGCTGCAACGCCAAGTTCAGCGCGTGCAGAGGAACGCGCTGCTTGAACATCAAGATGTCGCAATGCCGAGCGAACTGGTGCACCGGTAATCACTGCGCGAGGCAAATCAACGCCGGGAAATGCGATGGCCGAAAGAGTCGCATGCTTTGCTTGTCGACGTGTCGCCAGCCCAGGCATACGGTCGTAGCTCACACAGACCAATGGAATACCTGCTGCAATTGCAGCTGCCGACATGGGTTCGCTCGCATAACCACCCACGGATACGACAACGCGAGGTTGCCATTTCTTCATGAGTGATCGCGCCATGATGCGACTACGCAAAAGACGAGCTGGCAACGCGAGGTTTCGCGCTATCCCCTTTGGTGACATCGAACGCTGCAATCCAGAGATGGGCAGATATTCGGCAGGAATCGATGAGCCCGTCATCAGTGATCGCTCAACACCTCGACGAGAACCAACGTAACGAAGCTCGGAGGCGTCGAATCCCGACTCCATCAATGATTCGAGAATTGCTTGTGCAGGAATGAAGTGACCACTCGTCCCTCCACCTGTCACCACTGCAAATACCATGACGAACTCTTCTACGACTTCTTCACGTAACGAGCCACGTTCAACAACAGACCGATTGCAGCCATCGATGCAATCATCGACGAGCCACCGTAAGAGAGGAACGGAAGTGTGAGTCCCGTCATCGGCATCATGCCGACAACACCACCAATATTGACGATGGCTTGAATACCGAACCATGCCGAGATGCCACCCGTAATGTACGCACCATGCATGTCCGTTGCAGAGAGAGCAACTTGAATGCCGAAGAGCACCAACAAAGCAAAGCCGCCAATCACCATGACAGTTCCGAAGATGCCGAGCTCTTCTGCAATCACGGAAAAGATGAAGTCGCTATACGCCAAGGGCACATAGCCCCACTTGCTAGTGCCTGAACCAATTCCGGTTCCGCTCCAGCCACCATTAGCGATGGACAACAGCGCTTGATACACCTGATATCCACTTGTTTCCTTCGTTGCATCGAGATTCATAAAGGCCAACAATCGTTCACTGGCGCGCTGTGCAAACTTCAACACAAAGAGTCCACCAAGGAACATGCCGAACGCAGTGCCACCTACTTGCTTGCCGGGCATCGCAGACATGAACATCATCGCCAGCACAATGCCCGAGAAAATAATGGCGCTACCGAAGTCACGCTGTAGAGCGCAGAGACCCACAGTGATTCCGACAGTCACCAACAACGGATACAGAACAATGTCCTTAATTGCCACTGCGCGGTGACGCTTTGACAACAGGTTTGCGCAGAACAAGATGGTCGCAATCTTCATGAACTCAGACGGCTGAAAACGGAATGGACCAATATCAAGCCATGCCTTTGCACCGTTGATCAGCTGACCTTTCGCCAACACGAGAAGGTTCATCAGAATGGTGCTTCCTGCGAAGAGACCGAGAAGCTTGTCGTTTTTCCACACGTTGTATGGCTGGCGGTATGCCACCCAACCAGCGACAGTGCCCAGCCCCACCCAAATGAGCTGCTTCGTAAACATGCTCCATGCAGACGAACCGGAATGCAGGCTCGTCACAGAAGATGACGACAACACCATGACTAGACCAAGCATTACGAACGATGCGGCAATGATCAGAATCCAATAAAACGCCGGAGGTGGCTTCTCAAGAGACAAACGCGAGTTCTGCTTATCGGCAATACCAGTACGTCGAAGAACGCTCAGACGACGGTCTTTCAGCGATTGGGAACCACGAGAAGTTTCATTAGCCATTAGTTCGATGCCTCCTCGAAATGGCGATTCACACATTCCTTAAAGTGATCCCCGCGTTCGTTGTAACTGCGATACCAGTCATAACTAGTGCATCCTGGCGAGAGCACTACTGCTGCGCCGGGTACTGCCATGGTTGACGCTTCAAGCACCGCCTGCTGCATGTCCGAAGCAGTTCGTACTTCACAAATACCGTCAAAAGCTTCAGCGATCAGCGAGGCATCATCACCAATCGCGACAACACCCACCATTCGCTGTGGTTCCGTCGCCATCTGCGAAAGATCAAGACCCTTATTGCGACCACCAGCAATGAGAACGAGTCGGTCAAATGCCCGAATGGCAGTGAGCGCAGCATGTGGGCTCGTGGCCTTCGAGTCGTCGTACCACGACGAACCATTGAATTCACCGACGAGTTCGATGCGATGATGCGCAGATTCAAAATTGGAAAGTGCGTCACACAGCGCATCAACCGATACCAGTCCCGATTCAACAACGAGAGCTGCCGCTGCAAGAGAATTAGTGATGTCATGCGGCATCGAACGCCACAGCTGCGAAATGTCACACAGCGGACCTCCGGGAGCCATCAATGCTGACTTTGTGGAGTTGTATTCGCCAGAGGAAAGACCAAACGACACAACACGAGCATGGGATCGATGTGCCGCAGCAGAAATCACTTCGTTTCCAAACGGGAAGACAGCGACATCATCTTCGCGAGCGAATTTCCACATTCGTTCTTTTGCATTGGCATAGTCATCAATGTCTGGATGCCAGTCCAGGTGATCTGGTGCAAAGTTCAACCACACCGATGCATTGCAACGAAACTGCGTGGTGAACTTCAAGCGGAAACTCGAACATTCCACGACGAAGACGTCGTAGTCGCCGTCAAGAGCTGCAACAAACGGAACGTCGGTGTTCCCGACTTCAGCAACTTTGTATCCGTTCTCGCGCAACAAGTGGGCAGCGATCATCGTCGTTGTGGTCTTGCCGTCAGTGCCTGTTATGCCAAGGATAAGACGGGGTCCGCCTGCTCGGCGCTGTTCCCATTCATACGCAACATCGATTTCTGTTCGCACAGCGATGCCTCGTTGTTGTGCAGCAAGGATTGCCGGATGCGAGGGAGGAACTCCTGGTGCAGGCATCAATGTGTCGACACCGCTGAGCAACGCTTCCACTGCCCCATCGGAATTCATGTCAACAAGTTCGGCATTCAATTCGGTCGCCAAAGCACGATGATCGTCCGAGATGCGATTATCAGCAAGTGTCACCGCGATGTCGCGACCGACCAACGCACGCGCAACGGCAGTACCTGTCAGTGCAAGGCCAAGAACCGCGACATGGCGCATTGTTAGTGCCCCGCGAAGTTGTCGGCGATATGTGTGAAGTCAGCGATAAAGATTCCGAGTGCGACGGCAACGAAGACGCCCGAGATAATCCAGAAGCGGATAATCACAGTTGTTTCAGGCCAACCGAGTAACTCGAAATGGTGATGGATCGGAGACATTCGGAAGAGACGCTTTTTGCGACCAGATGCTTTGAACACCGTCATTTGCAATGCAACAGATCCGGATTCCATAACATTGAGAGCGCAAACTATGGGCAACAACAAATGGGTGTTCGTCGTAACTGCTAAGAGACCAAGCGCAGCACCGATTCCTAGAGCACCGACGTCTCCCATGAAGATGCGCGCTGGTGCTGCATTCCACCACAAGAACCCACCGCATGCTCCCGCCATGGACGCAGAGAACACTGCAAGGTCAAGCGGGTTCACAAGGTGGTACACATCTGGGTTACGAAAGGCCCAGTACGCAATCACCGTGAAAGCAAGGAACCCGAACAGCGCTGAACCAGCAGCTAATCCGTCGAGTCCATCGGTGACATTGACTGCATTCGTTGTCGACCACACCATGATTGCTGTCCAAAGAACCCACAGAACTTTGGGAAGTTCCCAACCGGGAAGATCAAAACGCGTGAAAGACAATGTCTCACTAACACCTGTTCCCATCGCCAACCACACCATCACGAGAACAACGAGACCAAACGTGATGTAGCCCTTCTTTTTCCAGAAGATGCCTCGGTTGTGTGACTTGCGAACCTTGAGATAATCGTCGAGGAATCCCATTGCCGCGAGAATCACGACGCCAGCCCACATAATCATCGCTTGGTCGGACAACGCAATGCCACCACGAAGGTGAGCAACGAGCCAACCAATAAATGCAGAAACCAAGATGGCGAGTCCGCCCATTGTGGCCGTGCCCTGTTTCTTCATGTGATGAACAGGACCGTTGTCTTCAGAACCAAGAATCGGCTGACCCTTACCAAGATTGTCAAAAAACGCAATCAAACGACGCGTTCCAAATAAGGACAAAATCATTGAAACGGCACCAGCGATAAGTACAGCAATCACAGTTGACTCCCCTTCTTATGTGACAGTGCCGACTTCGCTACATCGACATCATTAAACGGATGATGGACACCGGCTACTTCTTGAGTTGCCTCATGTCCCTTTCCAGCGATCACCACTATGTCACCACGCTCAGCGACTGAGATGGCGGATGCAATCGCAAGAGCACGATCTGCTTCTGTATAAACAGCTTCCGAGGATTTCGTCACCCCAGCAAGAACAGCATTGATAATCGACATTGGATCTTCACTTCGAGGATTATCTGACGTAACAAATAGAAGATCAGCTTCATCTGCCGCATGCCCCATTAACGGTCGCTTTCCGGCATCGCGGTCACCACCACACCCAAACACAATGATGACCCGACCAGAACAAATTGCGCGCGCAGAAGAGATCACTTCTCGCAGTCCATCTGGAGTGTGTGCGTAATCAACAACAACACCGATTCCTGAATCGTTCGAGACTGATTCAAAACGTCCAGGAATCTGCCCTAACTGCGCACACCCTTCGACTATTGCTTCGCTAGAAACACCAAGAACATCACATGCAGTCATCGCGCCCAACACATTGATCAGGGTAAATCCACCGCCCATGGGCACGGAGATGTTCATTCCACGCCAGATACACGAGACGCTGTCAACACGCACAGTGGCATCTGATGCATCACTCAACGAAAATGCAGTCATAGGAATTGGTGCGACATCGAGAAGTAGTCGACCATGCGGATCATCGCTGTTCATGACACCGTGACGAGACAACTCAGGAGTAAACAACTGAGCTTTCGCTGCAAAGTACGCCTCTTCGGTCTTGTGGTAGTCCAAATGATCACGGGAAATATTCGTAAATATCGCAACGTCGTACATCACGCCAGAAACGCGACATTGGTCGAGCGCATGAGATGACACTTCCATCACAACGTGGGTCACTCCACTTTCGACATGCTGACGCAATGCAGCCTGAAGATCAATTGCTTCAGGCGTTGTTCGAACACCCGACAAAGTGCCCATGACCTCAGTGGTATGTCCTGCAGCGCGCAGAATGGAAGCAACCATGGCTGCAGTTGAGGTTTTCCCGTTCGTTCCTGTGATTCCCACCATCGTGAGTAAGCGTGAAGGAAATCCAAATGCGGCAGATGCGATGTGGCCAACTGCAGCGCGAACGTTTGGCACTGTTATTACAGCGACAGACTCAGGCAGGCCCGACACTGGCGTATCGACGAGCACTGCCACTGCCCCATCAGCAACAGCCTGCAACGCGAACTGATGACCATCAAACTTCTCGCCTTGAATACAGCAGTAGAGATCCCCTGCCTGCACCGAACGGGAATCCTGTGTCATGCCAGTGATGTCTCGGTCTACACCTTCTATTTGCGCTGCTATCCCCGAAGACGCAATGAGTGCGGTGGCACTAACAGAGGAGATGGAATAACGAGACATAGGAGCACGACACCTCTAGTGGCTCACGGGCTTGGAGCCAGGAGCACAACCGGTGCCGACACCAGTTGCCTCGATACCGAGTTCATGCATCACAGTTGGTACGAGACGCGCAAAGACTGGTGCTGCCGCAGTACCACCGAAGCGATCTCGTGACGATGCATCAGGTTCGTCGATGCTAATGAGCATCGTGACCTTTGGATCGGCAGCTGGAAAGAAACCAGCGAACGATGCGAAGTAGCGACGACCACCCTTATCAGTGGTGTACGTACCGTTGCTCTGCACCTTGTAGCCAGTTCCGGTTTTACCAGCGATTTCCATGCCTTTGACTTTCGCCAAGGTGCCGGTACCGCTACAAATAACACCTCGCATCATGTCGATCATGGTTGCGGACGTGGCGGGTGTGAGCACAGGACGTGTAATCGAATC
>CALBSD010000087.1 GCA_937927625.1 uncultured Actinomycetes bacterium
TTGGACAAGTTGTTGTTGGCCAAGTGGGTGACCTTGCGATTTGGGATCTCACCGGAATTCAGTTTGCTGGCGCAATTGCAGACCCTGTTGAAGGGTGGTTGCGTTGTGGCCCCACTGGGGCTCGTGACACGATTGTGCACGGCAAGTCTGTTGTTCGCAATGGTCAGCTAGTGAGCACAAAAGTGGAAGAGATGATGAAGTCTCATACCAAGCTTGCTGCTGAGATGCAGAAACTAAATAGCTAGTGCTCGCTGCAATTTTTCTCGCCTTCGGCGTGGTCTTTATTGCAGAATTGGGCGATAAGAGCCAGTTAATGGCGTTGGCATTCGCTACACGTTTCAAAACATGGCCTGTCATTATTGCGATCACAATTGCAACGGCACTTGTTCACTTGGTATCAGTGGGCATTGGTGGGGCGATGGGTGCAGCACTGCCCACGAAGTTCATCAACATCGTGGGTGCTCTTTCTTTCATCGGTTTCGGACTGTGGACATTGCGCGGCGATGAACTCACCGAAGAAGATGAGGAAAGCACGAAGATCTCGTCGAAGAACATCATCATCCCCGTAGGCACCGTATTCTTCTTGGCAGAGCTTGGCGACAAGACGATGTTTACAACAATGACGTTGGCGACGAATCACAGCATCGTGGGCACGTGGGCCGGCTCTACAGCAGGCATGGTTGCCGCGGATGCATTGGCCATTGTTGTGGGTAAAGCATTGGGTGATCGCTTGCCAGAGAAAGCGATTCGAATTGGTTCGGCTATTGCGTTTTTTGTGTTCGCAGCTTTAATGCTGTTCGACTCACTCCGTTAGAAAGTAATTCCACTTTTTACAACACGCGAGGACATGATCTTGTCCATGAGGCGTTCGTCTTTTGCATCCCATAGCGGCCAGAGATAATCAAGCAGTCCGAACACACTGCTGGTCATCCCATTTAGTAGAACAAAGACAAATTCACGTAGGAAACATCGACCAGGACCAAGAGGCATTCCAGTTGTTGAATCAACGAGTGAGATGCCCATTTGAGCTTTGCCTATGGATTGACCAGTCTTTCCTTCTTTGAAGACCTTGTTCCAAAAGGCAACGATTAGTCCTGCAATCGGACCTGCAAACATTATGAAGATTGCGAATCCTCTTGCTCTGTCGTTAATCACCATACTGAGACCCGTGAGAAATAGGGTGAAACCGATTCCGTAGGAAATAACGAAATCGATAAGTGCGGCGATGGCGCGCTTTCCATATGTTGATGATGTCATTATTTTCTTGTTCTTCTCCACCGTCATGTAACTATTTATAGAACTTGACAATCAATGGCTAATCAAGTGGGTGATGTACTTTCCGGAGTGCTTTTATGGACAGTCAAGACAACTAGCCTCTCAGCATGAATTTGTTCGGTGAAGTAGTTGTGACGATGTTGGTCATCATGGACCCACCAGGGAACACGCCAATTTTCCTCTCGGTTACAAAGAATCTCTCGGATAAGGAGCGCCATCGCGCTGCTTATCTCGCAGTGGCAACTGCTTTTGCCGTTATTTCGTTGTTTGCGATTGGTGGCCAGAGCATTCTCAACTACTTGAACGTTTCGGTACCTGCACTTCAGGGCGCGGGCGGGTTGCTCCTTCTCTTAGTGGCGTTGCAGTTGCTTTATGGCAAGGGCCATGAAGAGTCGTATGAGGCTGCATCACCAGAACAGCGCACATCCATTGCCATGGTTCCATTGGGGACGCCGCTTCTCGCTGGCCCCGGAACAATCGTGGCAACCATCGTCTTCTTCAAGCGTGCAGACAACGTTGCAGAGTGGCTGAGTGTCCTCGCAGGCATTGGCGTCACCTTGTCCATCACGTTGTTTGCATTGCGATTCAGCGGATTAGTGGTGAAGCTGATCCGACCAGCAGGTGTCGTGTTGCTCGCTCGCGTGGCAGGCATGCTCCTTGCCGCCATTGCCGTACAGATGATTGCGAACTCCGTTACCGCTTTCGTTCACGCCGGTTAGGCGCGTAGGAATCAGTTGCCCCAGCGGCCTTGGCCGAAGCGGTAACCCACAGAGCGCACGGTCTGAATCAGGTTCGCGTGCTCTTCGCCCAATTTCGCGCGCAAACGACGCACATGAACGTCAACGGTGCGTGCACCGCCGTAGTACTCATAACCCCACACGCGTGACAACAGCATCTCACGGCTGAACACCTTGCCAGGGTTCTGCGCGAGGAACTTCAACAATTCATATTCCATGAATGTGAGGTCAAGCGATGCGCCGTTGAAGCTTGCTTGATACGTCTCAAGGTTGAGCACAAGACCAGAAT
>CALBSD010000088.1 GCA_937927625.1 uncultured Actinomycetes bacterium
AGCGTGCACTTGCGTTGCGCATCTTGCGATTCGACTCTGCGGTCTGGGAAATGATTGACACGCTTAGCCCACACAAGCTCTGCACCTATTTGTTTGATCTCGCGACGGATTTCACGGCCTTCTACGAGCATTGCCCAGTGTTGAAGACGGGTCATGAAGCCACGCGTGAATCTCGTTTGGCTTTGTGTGATGCAACTGCACGCGTGATGGAACAAGGTCTGGCGTTGCTGGGTATTCGTGCACCGGAGCAGATGTGACCGCTATTGAAATGCGCTTGTTGCCGCGCACGGCATCGGTTGATGCAAGTGGTGCGTTGTCAATCGGAGGTGTCTCGGTTGCAGAGATCGCTGCGCAGTTCGGCACACCCACATTTATTTACGACGAGCAACACATTCGCGAAACCTGCCGTGAAGCAGTTGCGGCATTCGGTGCGGACCGAGTGATTTACGCAACCAAGGCATTCATCAACACCGCAATGGTGCAGTTAGTCAATGAAGAATTCTTGTTGCTCGACGTTGCAACAGGTGGTGAATTGTTTGTTGCATTGAACGCGGGAGTCCCAGCGAATCGTTGTGTCATGCACGGCAACAACAAATCAGAAGATGAGTTGCGCACTGCGATGTCAGCCGGGCTTCGTCACATCGTCATCGACAGCTTCGACGAAATCGAGCGCATCGAACGCCTTCATGCCGAAGGATTCCCTGCACCTCGCGTGCAACTGCGCATCACCCCAGGCCTTCATGTTGAAACTCATGCGTATGTGTCGACAGGACAAGACGATTCAAAGTTTGGGTTCAACCTCAACAATGGTGATGCACATCGGGCAGTAGAACGAGCTCGTTCATCGTCGGCCATGGATCTCGTGGGAATTCACTGCCATATCGGTTCCAACGTTGTCACTGTTGCAAACTTTGAAGATGCATGGCGCCTAATGGTGGAACTGTTTAAGCCACTTTCATTACCTGAAATCACCTTAGGTGGCGGCTTAGGTGTTGCATACACGTCAACAGATGTTGCACCAACGATGCAGGAGTGGGCCGAGGTGCTCAAGCGTGCGACTACGGCGTTACCTGCAGGAACTGCTGTCTACGTTGAACCTGGTCGCAGCATTGTTGCGGCTGCTGGCGTCACTGTGTATTCCGTTGGAACGGTGAAGCCCATCGACGGCATTCGCACGTACATCTCCGTTGATGGCGGCATGAGTGATAACCCACGCCCGATGATGTACGGAAGTGTGTACGAAGTGTTTGATCCACAGCGTGTCACTGCGCCACGTACCGCGAATGCGCGCATCGTTGGAAAGCATTGTGAGAGTGGAGACATTCTTGTTCTTGATGCGCCAGTACCTGCCGATGTGAAAGTCGGTGACCTCTTGGCAATTCCCGTCACTGGTGCGTACGGCTACACAATGTCGAGTAACTACAACAAGGTGCCACGCCCAGCAATCGTGTTTGTGTCAAATAGTGTGGCGCGGTTGGTGACACGTCGCGAAACATTTGACGACCTCGTGCGCCTCGATGTCTGAGTCATTCTCCACTCCCTGAACTCCGACTCACCCCCGTCTTACTTTTGAGAGGGACAGGGGAGGAATCCATGGAAGAACTCAGCGAATGCCCAGAATGTGGAGGACCACTTATCGTTGCTGGCCCCGCCGACATTCGTTGTGCCAATTGTGGTGCAACATTTGTTGATGGCGAATCTGGCCTTGATGGTGACGATTTCGACTGGTAACCAGCGCCCGCCGCGTAAATAACCCCTTTCGTTATCCACAGGGGTAGCCCTAGGCTTGTACCCCTATGGCACAAGCCCCTCAGTCATCCTCCATCGTGCGCATTGGCCTTCTTGGCTGCGGCAATGTCGGCGCCGCACTCGTCCAGTTGGTCGAGCGTCAAGCTGATGTCATTGAGGCACGTACTGGGGTACGTCTGCAGATCTCTCGTGTGGCTGTGCGCAACATCAGCCGTGACCGTGAAGTGGAACTCCCAGAGGGCGTCCTCACTCGCGATGCACATGCTGTTGTGAACGATCCCACAGTCGATGTCATCGTTGAAGTCATGGGCGGCATTGAGCCTGCTCGCGAACTTATTTCGACCGCACTGTCCCATGGCAAGCCTGTCATTACGGCAAACAAAGAACTTCTTGCAAACGTTGGCCATGAACTCTGGGCTCAGTCCGATGCCGCTGGCGTCGACCTCTTGTTTGAAGCAGCAGTTGCCGGTGGCATTCCACTCATTCGTGCGTTGCGTGAATCCCTGCGCGGTGAACCTGTCACACGTGTGATGGGAATTGTGAATGGCACCACCAACTTCATTCTCACGAAGATGACCGATGAAGGTGCTGACTATTCCGCTGCACTTAGCGAGGCACAGCGTCTTGGTTTTGCCGAGCGTGACCCGACTGCAGACGTCGAAGGTTTCGATGCCGGTGCAAAGGCAGCGATTATCGCGAGCATTGCATTTGGTGCGCGCGTTGTTGCTGGTGATGTGTATCACGAGGGCATTAGTGGAGTAACTGCCGCAGATATCGCGATTGCTCGCCGTCTTGGTTATGTCGTCAAGCTTCTGGCGATTGCAGAGAAGATCAATGACACCGACACCATTGCTGTGCGCGTGCACCCTGCAATGGTTCCAACATCTCATCCATTGGCCAGTGTGCGTGATTCATACAACGCTGTGTTTGTGGAAGGCGATGCTGTGGGACAGCTCATGTTCTATGGCCGTGGTGCTGGTGGATTCCCAACAGCCTCTGCAGTTCTCGGCGACGTCATTGATGCCGCAGTCAACTTGCGCAAGCAGACATTCGGCACCATCGGTTCATTCGAGCGTGTTCCTGTGATGCCCATTGATGAAACGTCTTCGCAGTACCTCATCGGTCTTGACGTCGAAGACAAGCCGGGTGTGTTGCACGCAATCACCGGCGTGTTTGCGAACCATGGCGTCAGCATCCGTGCAGCGGAACAAGAGGGAATGGGCGATGATGCTCGCCTCGTGTTCATTACACATCGTGCACGTGAAGCAGATGTGCAGGCATGCGTCAGCGAATTCCGTAAGTCACCTGCAGTGCGTCGTGCATCAGGTCTGATTCGCGTTATTGGCGAATAACCAATGCAGTACGTCTCCACGCGCGGCTCTGCGCCAGTTCTCGGTTTCGCCGATGTGGTGTTGGCCGGACTCGCGACTGATGGTGGCTTGTATGTGCCGCAATCCTGGCCGTCACTTCCTGCAGATACTTCAGGTACCTACGCAAAATTGGCAGCGGCAGTGTTCGCGCCGTATCTCGGTGGAGACATCAGCAACGAAACAATGCTGCGCCTCACGCGCGATGCATATGCAACGTTCCGTCATCCTGATGTTGTGCCCATTGTGGACTTGCAACCTGGCCACAAGATCATGGAACTCTTCCACGGACCAACGTTGGCATTCAAGGATGTTGCGTTGCAGTTGTTGGGTCAGATCTTTGACCACATTCTCACGGAACGCAATGAAAAGGTCACCATCGTCGGTGCAACCAGTGGCGATACCGGCAGTGCCGCAATCGATGGCGTGAAAAATTGCGCCAACGTTGACATCGTCATCTTGTATCCAAAGGGACGCGTGAGCGAAGTACAGCGCCGTCAAATGACGACGATCGATTCGCCCAATGTGCGCACCGTTGCAATCGACGGAACATTCGATGATTGCCAAGACTTGGTCAAGGCCATGTTCAATGATGCTCCATTCCGTGAGAGGCACAATCTCTCTGCGGTGAACAGCATCAACTGGGCGCGCGTGATGGCTCAAGTTGTGTACTACGTGGAAGCAACGCGTCGACTCGGTGGTCCGATTGACATCACAGTGCCGACTGGCAACTTCGGCAACGTATTGAGCGGTTGGATTGCAAAACAAATGGGTGCGCCAATTCGTCACCTCATCGTTGCGTCTAATGAGAACGACATCCTCACCCGTTTCTTTGAATCACAGAACATGAATGTGACTGGTGTACATCCAACATTGAGCCCCAGCATGGACATTCAGGTGTCGTCAAACTTCGAACGTCTCTTGTTTGAGATGAACGGCCGAGATGGTGGAATGACCGCTGCACAGCTGCAGCGTTTCCGCGATCGTGGTGTGTTGAATGTTGAGCAGGATCAGTATGAGCGGTGGATTGCACCAACATTCCATGCATCACGTGCGAATGACCACGACACGCTTTCGACTATTCGTTCGGTGTATGAAGAGACCGGCATGCTGATTGATCCACACACTGCCGTGGGTGTGAAGGCCGCACGTGAACAGGCTGAAGAGGGCGTCACGATGTTGACGCTTGCAACGGCTCATCCAGCAAAGTTCCCCGATGCTGTGGAGCGTGCGACCGGTGTTCGCCCGGAATTGCCCGAACACCTTGCGGACTTGCTCACACGTAAAGAGCGCACGAACGAGTTGCCGAATGATTTGGCAGCCGTTGAAGCGTTCGTCGCTAATCGTTAATCGAGGCGGCCAAACACCTCGAGTTGGAATTGTTCCTCTTCGGTGAGTTCTCGTGGTGGCACGTATTCCCAGCCACAATTCGGGCATCCCCACGTGGGATTGTTGAAGGAGATACAGCAACCGCCAAGAATGATTTTTCCTTGTTCTGCTTCTTCAAACAGTTCGATCCCGGGCATGCCGAAGACAATGCGTAACAATTTCGTGCTGCAGTCGGGACATTTACGAGGAGTACCCATTTCAGTATCCGTTCGAGAAAACTGCGCGGCGTACATCTTTTGTGACACCGATGAAATATTCCATCATGTTGTGGAAGTCATCGGATGCAAGTTGTGCCTTCGTAAAGCGACGAATAACCCAGACCATTCCTTCTGTTTCCTCAAGAACTTCGATCTCAATGAAGTGATTGTCGCTGATGATTTGCACTGGCTCGACAAGACGCTCAAGTGACGTGGTGGGGTAGGGAGCGCCTTGAACTGCGATGGCGGCTACTTCAACAACACAGTCATCGTATTCATCTTCACCAAGGTCGTATAAGTAGTAGGACTCATTGCAACAGGTAGGCCAGCTGATGAAGTAGGTGACATCTTCGAGTCGAACCTCTTTATGTTCATCTATGGGAAGTTGTTCTTCGTTGACTTCAGCGCCTTCAAGAACAAACCAATCAATGATTTGGATGTATTCCTTGGGAAGAACATTGACCCCGGAAGTTTCTGACTCTGGAGGAGTAACAGGGAATTGGCACATGTGTGTGTTGGCTCCTTTATTTGGTTGATGAGCGGGGGTACATCTCGTCGACTGCGGCGACGAATCGGTCGACAAGTCGCTGGTGAAGCGGTTCGTACTTCTTATTGGGAGTGGTGAAGGCATCGGCCAAACCCTGGTACCAATCACGTTGTTTCTCGAATCCAGAGTTAAAGGCTTTTCGAAACTCAGCGATTTCTTCTTCTGTCTTTCCGCGCAGGTCAAGCATGGACTTTTCGCCATTGTTCACTTTGTCCGCGAGCGCCACGAGCACTGAAGGATCAGTGTGATCCTTCTCGCTAAGCCGAATTAGGTAATCCTTCTTGCGTCTCCAGAAGACTTCATCAGATTCTTTTTCTGGAAGAGTTGCTCGAAGTTCTTTCTCTTCTTGTTTCTGTTCTTGAGTCGCGTCAGTACAAGCTTCAACAATCTTGCGAACTCCAGGACCAAACTCGAACTCGAGTTCATCGAACGTCATCGGTGAGTCTTCGATGATGTCGTGCAGGAGAGCTGCGATCGCTTGTTCTTGCGTGCCGTTGTGTTCAATCACGAGGGAAGCAACACCCATGAGGTGACCGATGTATGGCTCATGATTGATCTTGCGGGCATCATTTCCGTGAGCAAGACATGCCGCCTCAAAAGCCTTGAGGAAAGCGGGACTCGGCACCCAGCGAGGGTCTGCGGCCATAACGGCTCCTTTCATCGCGGGGAAGAGGAGCGGGGCGCTTTCTTTTCCCTGCACCTTCAAAGTACCGCAAGGGTGTGTCTGCTTTTTCAAACGGCAACGACGAAAGAGCGTTGCTTGACGCGCTTTAGTTGGCGTTAATGCCGCAGTTCTTTGTCATGAACTTTTGGAATCGTTGTGATGCCGCAATGATGTCAGCGTCACTTGAAATTTTCGCCAAAGCTTCGCGAACTATGACATCGGTGGCCATACCCGTGAGGTCGTAACCGTTCTTTGAAAAGATCTTGTTCATCTCGATGATGCCACTAATCATTTTCTGCACATCGGTCTTCACCTCAGATGGCGCGTTGTCCGCCATCTTCTGAGACAGCTTGGTCACTTTGGCCCACACTTCCTTCATCACCTTCGGATCAGTGATTGCTGCAGGATCTTCACCATGTGGGCCGCTACTGGCGGTCTCAAGGTCCTTTGCCATTGCACAGAAGCTGGCGTATTTCTTGTTCACGCCAGGCGACGCATCAGATGATCCACATGCGGAGAGAAAGGTTGCGCCTACAAGGGCAACTGCGATGAGTCGCTTCACTTCATTCCCAAGAACTTGCCCAATTTGGCACGACGGCCAGAACGGGTAAGTGGAATGCCTGTGGCACGAGAGATTTTCCGCTTTGCACTTGTCACGCCCAATGCGCGCTTCCAAGAAAATGTGAGTCCGGGACCTAACTTCATGCCTTGACCGTATCAGTTGAGTCAGTTCGACCATCTGCGGGGAGGGCTTCGTCTAAATGCAAATGGGGGACTTACAATTCCCTAAATAGCGATGGGGGCATCAATGACACACGTGTATCGCGCGGTTTGGACTGACAACTCAATGAGTTTGATTGATGAATTGCCACGTGAATTCTCAGAGTGGCTCTCGTCTCGCGGCACACCAATCAAGATCAAAAAAGATGCCGTTGTTGTCGAAGGTATTCGTACGGCTACCTGGTCGACTTTTGAGAACACCTTGGGTCGCGCTGTGCAGATCAATCTGGTGGAAGAGCATGAAGGTACTTGGATTACTTCTATCACTGCACTCTGGACACCCGAAGAAAATGTCCTGTGGGCGGACGTGCTGACTGAGTTGCCGCACAATCAAGTGGGAATTGTGAATGCACCAAGAGTTATCCGCAATCTGTTGTTGGGCGGCGGTGAACCTCAAATTGGTCGAGACAGCATTGAAGTGCAGCCTCGAGAAGTTGATGATCAGAATGCGCTCGATGATTTGATGGATGGACTCAACGATGAGGACCGCTCGATTCCATATTTGATTATGCGTATTGGAAAGGGAACTGAACGAAAGTTGTCTATCCAACGAGCGACGCGTGCCAGCGAGACACTTGCTGGGCTTGCACAAGTATTTGCTGTTGATGAGAAATCAATTAAATATTTGAACGGTGTCTTGTCGCCGATGCACCGTCTTGAGGAAATCGGTGCGCGGTTGATGATGCCGGGCGCAATCGCCTCCCCGAATGATGAACGTCTCACTCATTTCATCTCTTCAATTGATCTAGATGACAACCAGAAAACCCTTGGTCGGATGATGCTTCGAAGAATCGGTATGACTTCACAGTGGCCTTCAGTACCTGTGACGTGGGCGATGCTGAAGCGTGAATGTGACCACAAGCGAATTGAGTTATTGCAGGATGCTAAATCGCGCGGTGCGTCTATTGATACCGGCGCAATTGTCCGGTCTCTTGATTCCAATGAAAACGCAGCGGAAATTCAGAGACTTCGAGATCAGATTGATTATCTGCAAGAGGAAGTTTTGGTAGCTGCAATTGCTGCCGAAGAAGAAGCCGCAAAGGCGGAGAATTTTCTCAATTCGTTGGTCGGTCGCTTGACATCTGGAGAGCCACCAATTCATTTACGCATGAGGAAACAAAGTGTTCTTGGAACGATTGCGGAAGCGCGCAATCATGTGCAATACCTAGTGATTCCAGAAAGTGCCGAGCGTTCGATCGAGGTGCTCGACGGCTCTGCTAGTTCCGAGACATGGGCCGGTGACATCAGCCAACTGTTTGCTGCGATGGAGTCCTATGCCTTTGCGGTGGCGAGGAAGAAGTTCAATGGCGATTTCTTGAAGTGGTGCATTGATGGTGGTGGATACTTTGCGAACAAAATCGCGATGAAGGAATCTGAACCGACCATGAAAGATCCCGACTTAAAGGCGGCTCGTGTATTTCCAGTGACAACAGAACTTGATGTCACCGGAATGAAATTGATGGTGGCCCATGCAAAGATTCAGATGCGCGGCGGCGGTCAAATCCCTCGGGTCTATTTCTACGACGACACAAAAGGTGCAACGAGGAAGATTCATATCGGCTTTATCGGGCCGCATTTCCTTGTGCCATCCTCCTCGTTCTGAGATTTTCCAGAGGTCGAATCGGGCGTTGAACGGCCCGGTCGTTGTTGCGGAAGGGGAATGGGGCTAAGGTAATTGTCGCTCGGAGTTCCGAGTTCTCCCCGCCCTCTCAGAGGGGGGTCGAGATTCCCCAGTGCGTGGAGCGCCTCGGCGTATGCACGCGAACCCTTCGTCAGCCCCCAAAATGGCTGTAGGAAAGCAGGAAATCATGGCTGCAGAAGCCCTTGAGAAGTCCGCCCTTGAAT
>CALBSD010000089.1 GCA_937927625.1 uncultured Actinomycetes bacterium
GTCGTTCAGAGTGGATAAGCGGAACGGAATGGTCTTGGTCACCATGGAAAATGAGTACTGGGACTTTGGCGATGCGATGAGCCCACTTCAACGGTGACCTCTCATGCAATAACGGGTCCTCGGGCGAGGCAGCACCAATGAGCCGTGGCATGTAATGAGATTCAAATGGGTCGTCGCCACGCATCAGTTCACCAAGATCGACGACGGGATAATTAAGAACTGCACCCGCCACTAGTTCGGGGTCCATCGCAATGGTGTTCAACACCGTGAGCCCACCTGCACTGCCACCCATCAAAACGGTGCGTTCAGGGCGATACCCAAAGACACGTTGCACGTGTTGCAACACAGCAAATGTGTCCGATGAATCTGCATTTCCCCACTGGCCTTCAAGCGCCAATGCAAAGTCACGACCATGACCCGTGGTGCCACGATGATCCACAACAGCGATTGACCAACCGCGCGACAGCCAATATGTGAGTCGCGGGCGGAATGTCACTTGCCACTGATCAATCGGGCCACCGTGTACCCACACAATGAGTCCGAATGGCGGATGTGTGGAGCGATACAAGCGATACGGGACATTGACGTCACCGTTTTCCACCGTATGAACAGAGGGCTCCACTAACTCCGCTTCAATCTCTGGCGTGAACCATTGTTCATCAGCCGGCTGCACCAACACAGTGCGAGTGATTGCTGCAAAATCAGACACGTCATACACAACGACTTGCTGTGGCGTGCGTGCACCACTGCGCAATGCAGAGAGAGTGTTGTGTTCCCATGAGAGACATCCATGGATTCCGCGCCCTACATAGGTGCGCTCTTCCGTGGCTCGGTTGTACATCCACAATGTTCCAAAGCCATTTTCATTGCGCGTGTACGCAACTTGTGTGCCATCAGAACTGAAACACCATGTGCGCTGACCCGGACCCCATGTCGGGCCGCCATGTTCGCAATCATCTTCAACTACGACATCGTGATCAACTATGCGGTCTGCAAGAAGTCGAACATTTGCGATTCCTCGTACATCGTCGATGTATCCGAAACTTGTTCCATCAGGACTAAAGCGCGGTTGCTGCACTGCAATATTTGGCAGCGACGGATCCGGATAAACCGTGCTCTCCGTCCACGACATTTCTGGTCGTTTCCATTCCAAACACATTCCATCTGCACCCGCAGCGGCATCCATCGCGAAACCTTCGGATGTGTGCACCAGCCAAGGATCACCTGCGCCGACTTTGCAGCCCCACAACTCGTGCCAGTCGGCAATGACAAACAACGAACGATTCATGTAGTCGAATGCTGGCGTTGACCAATTGCGAGAAGCATCAAACGGCAGACGTTTGACACGCACAGGGGCATCGTCTTCAAGAACAATTTCCACCACGCCATCGGACTTCGTCACTGCGAAAACGCGATTGCCGTCGTGGTCCCAGACATGCACTCCACCAGACAGTCCGCGACCGTTCATCGGTGCTGGCTCCAGTAGCAAATCGACCACCACAGCCCCGTCAGCCACGTTCCACATGCACAGCCGATTGATCGCCCCGTTCAGCCCGGGCTCGGACAGGACGCCCGACACCCACTGCCCACCAGGGCGAGTACGGATGTCTGTGACTTCCCTGCCCGACTGGCAGAGCGCAAGAGGAATCTGAGGCACGGGGGCAGGCTAGCCACGGCACTAGGTTGGAGGCATGCCGACACAGCGCCCCGACCGCAACCTTGCCCTCGAACTCGTCCGCACCACCGAAGCCGCCGCCATGGCTGGCTCGCGCTGGGTAGGACGAGGCGACAAAAACGGAGCCGACGGCGCCGCAGTGGACGCCATGCGATCCGTCCTCTCCACCGTGCCTATGTCGGGCCTTGTGGTGATCGGCGAGGGCGAAAAAGACGATGCTCCGATGCTCTTCAACGGCGAGATCGTGGGAGACGGCTCACAACCGCTCACCGACGTTGCAGTCGACCCCATCGACGGCACCTCCCTCACCGCCTCTGGTCGTGGCAATGCCATCTCAGTGATTGCAGTGTCTGAACGCGGAAGCATGTTCGATCCAGGTCCGTGCTTCTACATGGAGAAGATTGCCGTTGGTCCAGAAGCTGTCGGTTCCATCGACATCACCGCATCAGCAACTCAAAACCTCAAGTGGGTGGCAAAGGCAAAGGGCGAAAGCGTTCGCGACCTCACCGTCATGATCCTTGACCGTCCTCGCCATGACGACCTCATCGAAGAAGTGCGCGCATCAGGTGCACGCATCAAGCTCATTTCTGATGGCGACATCTTCGCCGCCATCGCAACATGCTGGCCAAAGGCTGGCGTCGACATCATGTTCGGCATCGGTGGCACACCAGAAGGTGTTGTAGCTGCAGCTGCTCTCAAGTGCATGGGTGGAGAAATCCAAGGTCGCTTGTGGCCACGTAATGACGACGAGAAGAAGCAAGCAGAAGATGCCGGCTACAACTTGTCACGCATCCTCAGCACCGATGATCTCGTGCAAGGCGACAACTGCTTCTTCGCAGCAACTGGCGTGACCGACGGTGAACTTCTTGACGGAGTTCGCTTCACACCTGGCGTGGTGCATACGCAGAGCTTGGTGATGCGCTCACGCAGCGGCACTGTTCGTCTCATTGATGCACAGCATCGTCTTGACAAGATTTCTCAGTTCAGCGAAATCGACTACAACTGATTCAGACTCAAAAAAGTCAATAAAAAAAGGCACCCTTTGCAGGATGCCTTTTTTTATTTTCCTTAGGAGATTCGGCGACGCCGCAAAACGAGTGCTGCTCCCATCAGGATGAACATGCTTGACAGCATCGTGAATTTTTCGAGGCCGAAACCAGTCTCTGGAAGAATTTCAAATCCATCCTTTACGAAGACTGTCAGAGTCGCAAACGCATCAAGTCCTGCAGTGTCGGATGCCCGAACGGGGATCGCAGTCTTGCCAAGGAAACCGGTTGCTGGCGTGAATCGCACTTGTCCTCGAATGACATCCCACTGTCCATCGGCCGTCTTCACTCGAGATGTCCATGCTTTTCCGTTCCACAACAAGGTGGACGAAGACTTGAACACCGAAGTACCGATGGTGCGAGCACCAGCCAGAGGATTAAACCAAGCCGGTGAACCTGGACGAGTTGCATTGTGCTGATTTGCGAGACCACGTGCGGTTGATGAATTCTTCCCCACCACTGCTGTCACGGTGTCGAAGATCGTATTTCCATAGGAATCGACAGCTGCGATTTGTACCGAGGTGGTGCCCGCAAATCCCTTGGATGGAACGAAGTGAATTGCGCCGTTAATCAATGTCCATGTTCCATTTGGCGTGACCAATTTCTTAGTAGTGCCGCTTGTGCCGATAAAGACAATGGAGGATGGCTTTACTGCCCCTCTTCCATCAAGCATGAACAACTGAGAGAGATTGATATTTGCTGGCGTGTTTACCGAGGTGTACACGGTGGCAGTACTCGCGGAAGCAACAAGTGAATCGAGATTTGCTGTATCAATCTGATCAACGGGTCCTACAACGACAGTGACATTGGAGATAGTCGAAATTCCAGAAGTATCGGTGATTTTGAACGACAGATTCTTTGCAATCACATCATCTGCAGTAGCCCCAGAGGAACTTGGCGTGAAGACAATCTTTCCGTCCAGCACCGTGTAAGAACCCGATGGCGTCACCAAGTTGTTCAACCAGTTCTTTCCATCCCAGATGAGAATCGAGTTCGGATCAAAGCTTGCACCTTTTGACGGGTACACGATTGTTGATGGGTCAATAGCAATCGAACCACCTGGAGTGATGACACCATAACCATTCGAATTCGAATAGTTGTTGATATTTGAATTCGAATTGTTGTTCTGGTTTGAATTGTTGTTCTGGTTATTGCCAGGTACGGGGCAGGTAGCCGGAGGAACCAAAGTTGTCGTCGTCGTAGAGGTTGTTGACGTTGTCGAACTGGTCGTTGTTGTGGTTGCTGACGGCTTCACAATAATGACGACGTTTTTGTTGATATTCGTGTTCGTATTCGTGTTCGTATTTGAGTTCGAGTTCGAGTTCGAATTACTTGGTGCAACGGTGGTCGTCGTCGTTGTTGTTGACGGCACAGGATTGATATTTACGGTGTTGTTCTGCGGCACAACAGTCACAGTTGCCGCAATAATGAAGGCATCTTCCAGGCGGCCACCCACATACGGATTTGCTGCATTATTCACGGAATTCAAATCGGCTTGAAGAGTGATTGTTGAGAATGTTCCCGTAAATTTCACCGAACCACATCCAGCGGTAGCGGTTGCACCATAAGCGTTTGATGTTGTGCTGCAGTTTGTCGTTGGGTTCTTACTGACAAGTTCAATTCGGTTTGAACCAACAAGCTGCAAGTTCTGGCTACCTAGAAGCGTCATCTTCACGCCGGGATTCAGTACCTGAAATTCTGTCCAGGTAGTCGTCTTGCCATTAGTTGCAGAGTCATATCCACCACCACCAAGGCCAGAGAAATGAAGTACTGGGTCTACCGCTGGTGGCGAGAATGAGATTTTGAAAAGTCCACGATCTGCACACATCTGTCCATAAGTACAACCGTCATCGGAAGTCACTACTTGTGCGCCGGCCACTCCGACAATCGAGTTGTCCATGAACATTCCGTTAGCACCGCCACGGTCACTCATCTTCTGAGAGTTTGCTTGAATGCCAACTCCTCTCGTCGCCTCAATGGTGACCTTGGTTCCTGATGATGTTGATGTAAATCGTTGTGAAAGGAAGTTCCAAACAACCCCATCGATTGTGCGAGAGGTTCCGGTCAAACCTGCGGCCCACGCCCATCCGCCATTTGTCGTACTCAAGGCAGGAACTATCGACGGAACTTTCTTTGGCAATACTCGAACACCCTTCGCACGAAGCGAAGCACCCGCCACTGGCTGACTTGTGCGAATCGCAACTGAAGAGGCAATCGGACATGTCAAGAGGGTTGATGCGGCAGCCGTTGAACTTGCTGGTCCCTGGTTATTTGATGAGCCAACCACAGAGTTTGCGTTCAAACTTGCAATCAAAGTTCCAGGTCCAGTGCAGGTCGCACTAACGGTGATTGAAGTTCCAGAAGTTGGTGTTGGCGTGAAGACACAGCCACTTGCCGTACCCGTATTAGTAAAACTTGAGGACGACAGGCCTGAGACCGATGCGCTAAATGTCAGCGTGTAACTGCGCGAGAGTGATCCTGTATTTGTTGCCGATGACCAAGTTGCCGACAGCGCAGCAGGTGCAACTGTTGTTGTTGGTGCTGCAGTTGTTGTTGGTACTGCGGTTGTTGTCGGCGCTGCGGTTGTTGTCGGTGCAGCAGTCGTCGTTGGCGCTGCGGTTGTTGTCGGTGCAGCAGTCGTCGTAGGTGCAGCTGTAGTTGTTGGCGCCGCAGTCGTCGTTGTGGCCACAGATGGATTTGTATAACGAATAATCACAACACCATGTCCACCGGAAGAACCGGTTGATTGGCCGTCACCGCCGACTTGTCCACCGCCACCAGCACCGACGTAGTTCTGTCCAGCTGTAGCAACAAGACTTGCATTTCCCGAAGATCCGTTTCCGCCGCCATTAGAACCAAGTCCGACCGAGGCCGCAGAGCTACAGCCAGCACATACGTTCTTCGCACCGCCGCCGCCGCCGCCGTAATACACAGTTGATCCGGTGATGTTGTTTGCACATCCAGCACCACCTGTGCCACCCGCAGATGAGGTGGCAGAAGTTCCAGCACCACAGGCGCCGCCACCGCCACCAGCTCCATAAATGGAACCAGCTGCACCGGCGTATCCAAGACCAGCACCAACAGTGGTGTTCCCCTGACCCCCCGAGCCACCCGTTGCACCGTTCAGACCTGACAGCGAATGACCTTGTGCATTGCCATTTCCACCACCGCCCGCACCGGCGCCACTTCCACCACCATTGCCGGGCGCAGAAGTACCACCGCGCCAACCACCCGATGCCGACAAACCACCAGCGTTGTATGTATTTGACGCGCCCGTCACGTCGAAGACTGAGTCATCACCCACCGTGGTGGTTCCTGCTCCACCTTGGCCAACAGTGATGGAAACGTTTGTCGAAGCCGAAGCAAAAGACACTGCGGTGTTCTCGATTACTTGTCCGCCGCCGCCGCCACCAGCTGCCAAACCTGTTTGAGTACTAGAAGATGTATTGCCACCAGGGCCACCACTCCCAACAACCAATACCCACACGCTTGTCACTCCAACAGGCTTGACCCACTTGTCAGCCGTGCCTCCGTAGTTTCGAAATTCTGCAACACACTCGCTGCCAAGATCGGTAAGAACTACACCAGAGCTTGGGTGTCCGTTACCACCTGCGCCAGGGGCGAAAGACAATGAACAAGCACCGTTCGTCACCGTTAACACGGCGGCACTTGCGTTTCCTGCAGTCGTCACAATCGTTGCTGCCGATGCAATCAAAAGTGCTGTTGCTAATCGAGGAACTCGATGAAAAGCTCGCTCACCAACATTAAAAAGAGGGCGCAGATTGAACATTCAACTATTCAAGCCCACTACTGATAGCCGAGTTGAGGAAAAAATTTTCTTTATGCTCGAAATCAAATCACATGAAGTACATAAGAAAGGGCGCCCCTTGCGGAGCGCCCTTTCTACAAACTCAATGAGTAGCGATTCTTAGTGACCGGATTCAATCCCGCCAGTGGCCGCGATACGAGCATGCGTCCGACGCAACTCTGCTTCCACTTCTGCTGAGTGCTCTGTACGCAACTGCTCTTCGAGACGAACCTTCGCTGCACGCACTGCGGCAACGTCGATGTCTTCTTCAAGCTCAGCAGCGTCGCTGAGGATGGTCACATGATCTGCACCGACTTCAACGAAGCCGAGGTGAACTGCAAGGTTCTGGATGGTGCCGTCGGCCAAGTAGATGCGCGTGTGGTTCTCGGTGAGTGCACCAAGAAACGCAGCGTGACCAGGAAGGAAAGCAACCTCTCCCCCTTCAAGCGTGCGAGTGATGACCTGCGTGCCTTCTCCGGAGAAAAGAACTCGCTCGGGTGACACCACCTCGACGCGCATCGTGCCGTTGGACTCAGCCATTATGAGTTCTCCTGAAGAGCCTTTGCCTTCGCGAGAACCTGCTCGACGGAACCGACGTTGAGGAATGCCTGTTCTGGCACTTCGTCGAGTTCGCCGTTAATGAGCGATTCGAACGATTCAACGGTCTCGGCAACAGGAACGTATTCGCCCTTGACGCCGGTGAACACTTCGGCAACGTAGAACGGCTGGCTGAGGAAACGCTGCACCTTACGTGCACGAGACACGATCTGGCGGTCTTCTTCGGACAACTCGTCGAGACCAAGAATCGCGATGATGTCTTGGAGTTCCTTGTAGCGCTGGAGAATTTCCTGCACGCGACGTGCCACTGCGTAGTGACGATCGCCCACGGTCTCTGGCGTAAGGATGGTTGACGTTGAGGCCAATGGGTCCACAGCTGGGTAGATACCCAACGATGCGATCGAACGTGAAAGTTCGGTGGTTGCATCGAGGAAGGTGAACGTGGTGAACGGAGCTGGGTCGGTGTAGTCGTCCGCAGGTACGTACACGGCCTGAAGAGAGGTAATCGAACGGCCACGTGTTGACGTAATGCGCTCCTGGAGCTGACCCATTTCGTCAGCAAGTGTTGGCTGGTAACCCACAGCTGATGGCATACGGCCAAGAAGTGTTGACACTTCTGAACCTGCCTGCACGAAACGGAAGATGTTGTCGATGAACAACAACACGTCCTGGTTCTGCACGTCACGGAAGTACTCCGCCATGGTGAGTGCGGAAAGAGCAACGCGAAGACGCACGCCAGGTGGTTCGTCCATCTGGCCGAACACTAAGGCTGCTTTTTCGAATACACCAGACTCCGCCATTTCAAGCATGAGGTCGGTGCCTTCACGTGTGCGCTCACCAACACCGGCGAACACAGATACACCGCCGTGCTTGGACGCAACACGGTTAATCATTTCGGTAATAAGAACGGTCTTACCAACTCCTGCACCACCGAACAAGCCAATCTTTCCACCAGCGAGGTATGGGGTGAGAAGGTCGATGACCTTAATGCCGGTCTCGAACATGCGCTTCGAAGGTTCAAGAGTGTCGAACGCAGGTGCTGGACGGTGAATGTCCCAGCGCTCAATGTCTTGGAAGTCGGAGTTCTTACCGTCGAGGACTTCGCCCCACACGTTCCACACGTGACCAAGGGTGCGATTGCCGACTGGCACCTGAATGCCATGGCCGGTGTCGCGAACCTTTGTGCCACGACGAAGACCGTCGGTTGGCTTGAGGCAGACGGCGCGCACGCGACTGTCACCGAGTTGCTGTGCAACTTCGGCAAGAACCGTTGTGGTCTTTCCGTCTAACTCAATGTCGAACTCAATTGCTGAGTTCAACTCTGGGAGGTACCCGCGAGGGAACTGCACGTCAATAACGGGACCAGCAATTGCTACTACCTGTCCGTCGTGCTTTGTCTCTGTCATGCTCATCTGGATTTCTCCTACTTAGTCGCTCTTAATTACCGGCCGACATGGCTTCGGCGCCGCCGACGATTTCCATGATTTCGGTCGTGATCGAGTCCTGGCGGGCTCGGTTCATGATTCGTGAAAGGGTCTTAATCAGCTCTTCGGCGTTGTCTGTTGCAGACTTCATCGCGCGCTGACGGAAAGCATGCTCTGACGCTGCTGCGTTGAGGAGTGCCGCATACACGCGGGCCTCGACGTAGCGCGGAAGCAATGTCTCGAGAATTGTTTCTGGTGATGGCTCGAACTCGTAGTCACGTCCACCCTCTGATTTTGCATCGCCACCTGCGACGACTTCAGTGTCAAGAGGAACCAATGGACGCTGCACAACTTCTTGTGAACCGGCAGTGATGAAACGTGTATACACCAACTCAACGCGATCAACTTCGCCTGCTTCATACAAACCTGTGACGTATTCACCAATTTCCTTGGCGATTGCATACGTGGGATTGTCGGTAAAGCCAGCGAATGACTTGCCGATGTTGTAACCACGGAAGCGGAAGTAACCCTCAGCCTTACGACCAATAGCAACAACCGTGTGGTTGCGACCCCTGAGTGCGTCAGCTTTGATCTCGCCTTCAGTGGCGCGAAGGACGCCTGCGTTGTAGCCACCACACAAACCGCGGTCCGCTGACAACACGACGTAGCAAACGTTCTTCACTTCAGAACGGCCAGCAAGCAATGGCGATTGACTACCTGCACCGGCTGCTGAAAGGTCACGAACAACTTCAGTAATCATGTCGCTGTACGGCACGGCTGCGACGACGCGTTGTTGCGCCTTCACAATGCGCGATGCAGCGATGAGCTCCATTGCACGTGTGATTTTCTTAGTCGCCTGAACGGACTTAATGCGTCCGCGCAGAATTCGTTCCTGACCGCCAGCCACTTAATTACTCCGTCGCGAGGGTCTTGTTGCTTGCTGCTTCGCCGAGAGCATCGGCAGAGGTAGCGGTTGGATCAACAGAAGCAGTCTTAGGACCAGTGACCTTGAACTGTGACTTGAATGCAGCAACGATGTCGCCGAGATCGGCAGGCACATCAGCCTTTGCATTTGTGCGAAGTTCAGCCATCATTGCGCCGTGACGTGAGTTCACGTATGCGAGCAATTCAGTTTCGAAACGTGAAACGTCTGCAACTGGAATGGAGTCGAGGTAACCCTTGGTGCCGGCGAAGATGGAAACAACTTGCTCAGCAACTGGCATTGGCGAGTTGAGGTTCTGCTTCAGCAGTTCCACCAAGCGGTAACCGCGCTCAAGCTGTGCCTTCGACACTGCGTCAAGTTCGGAACCAAATGTTGCGAATGCTTCGAGTTCACGGAACTGCGCAAGGTCAAGCTTCAGGGTTCCGGAGACGCCCTTCATTGCCTTGGTCTGTGCAGCGCCACCCACGCGAGAAACCGACACACCTACGTCAACTGCAGGACGAATACCTGACTTGAAGAGGTTGTCCTGCAAGTACACCTGACCGTCGGTGATCGAAATCACGTTGGTTGGAATGTATGCGGACACGTCGCCTGCCTTGGTTTCAATCACTGGCAATGCAGTAAGTGAACCAGCCTTGTTCTCATCGCTCAGCTTTGCTGCGCGCTCGAGGAGGCGGCTGTGGAGATAGAAAACGTCGCCAGGGTATGCCTCGCGGCCTGGTGGACGACGAAGGAGCAATGACATCTGGCGGTATGCCTCAGCCTGCTTGGAAAGGTCGTCATAAACGATGAGTGCATGCTCGCCATTTTCCATCCAGTGCTGACCAACGGCGCAGCCTGAGTATGGAGCGAGGTACTTGAACGGTGCAGGCTCTGATGCAGGAGCAGCAACAACAACTGTGTACTCAAGCGCGCCGTGCTGACGAAGTGTCTCCACCGTGTTTGCAATGGTGGAACCCTTCTGACCGATTGCAACGTAGATGCACTTCACGCCAAGACCGCGCTGGTTGATGATGGTGTCGATCGCAACAGTGGTCTTACCGGTCTTACGGTCACCAATGATGAGTTCGCGCTGTCCACGACCAATTGGGGTCATTGCGTCAATCGACTTGATGCCGGTCTGCAATGGCTCGTGCACTGGCTTGCGACCCATGATGCCAGGAGCCTGAACTTCCACGGGGCGGCTGATGGCACCAACGATGTCACCCTTGCCGTCGATGGGAGTACCAAGTGCGTTTACAACGCGACCAAGCATTGCGTCGCCTACTGGCACGGAGAGAATGCGACCAGTTGCTTTTACAGCCTGGCCTTCTTCAATGGAGTCGGCTTCGCCGAGCACTACTGCACCGATGAGATCTTCATCAAGGTTGAGAGCGAGACCAACGGTTCCGTCCTCGAACTCGAGAAGTTCGTTCACCATGCAGTTAGGCAAGCCCGAAACGCGGGCGATACCGTCGCCCACTTCTGCGACGCGACCAACAGTGGTTGCCTCGAGTGATTGCGAGTAGCCAGCAAGGCCACCTGTAATCGCCGATGCGATGTCACTGGCGGAGAATGTGATGTCTGCCATGTCTTCCTTCTTTACGCGAAATGTTCTTTACAACCGGCTCTTGAGCTGGTCGAGCTTGCTGCGGACGGAGGCGTCGATGACTTCATCGCCGACAGTGGCAACGATGCCACCAACGACGGTTGGGTCAACAACAACCTTGAGGTTCACCTGAGTGTTGAACTTCTTTCCAAGTGCATCAGCGAGACGCTTCTGCTGATCTTCAGAAAGTTCAACGGCGCTACGAACTTCGGCGACCTTACGGCCGGCGCTGCCTGCAACGTTCTCGCTGATGCTTGCGGCAATTGCGCGAAGATCGCGTGCCTTGCCAGCACCAAGAACAAGTGAGATGAATTGTGCGGTGAGGCGATGTGCCTTGCCTTCGAGAAGCTTCTCGACGATCTGCTGGCGCACTGCGATGGGAAGTAACTCATCGGTCAGCTTGCTGCGGAGATCATCGTTGGCGTCGATAGTGCGAACAACCGCGGAGAATTCAGCTTCAACGCGATCGAGGACACCCTCGGAAGCGGCGATAGCCGAAAGAGATGAAACGTATGCGTCGATGCTCATCGTGCGACTCCTGAGATGAAGTTTTCAATGAGGTCTTGGCGAACCGAGTCGTTCACTGCAGATGCAATGACTTTGTCAGATGCAATACGTGCAAGACGCTTGATATCGGCTGCAAGTTCATCTTGAACTCGACCAGATGCGTTTGCAATGTCTGCAAGTGCCTTCGCTTCAACATCTGCCATTTCGGCAGCGACGCGAGTGCGACCCTCAGAGAGGACTGCTGCAGCGGTTGCATCAGCTTCAGCAAGGATGCGTGCACGTTCAGCGCCGACATCGCCGAGAGCTGAGCGAATCTGCTGTGCATCGGCTTCAGCCTTTGCAACCTGGTTCTTAGCCGTATCAAGTTCGGCCTGAATACGCTCGGTACGAGCTGACAAAGATTTCTTCACCATCGGACCAGCAAATTTTACGAGTGCACCAATAACGAGAACTGATGCCAGACCGCCATAGATGATCTCTGCCGTCTCAGGCAAGAGCCAACTGTGGGTTTCATACGTCAGGTGCTCGCCTTCAGTGCCTGATGCGAACAGCAGTGAGTTGAGAACTGCATTAATCATGAGCGTGATCCCTCCATTGCCGAAGCCACTGCAGCGGAAACGACTGATGCTTCGGGAGCTTTGCCAAGCGCAATCTCTGCGACGCGTGAAGCAACAGTTGCTACCGCCGAAGCGACATCGCTTTGAGCTGCTTCGCGCGCTGCCGCGTTTTTCTGGTCGGCATCAGCACGAGCTGCAGCAATCCGGCCATTCACTTGTGCCAATTGTGTGTTCCGCTCATTGTCAACTGTCTGTCGAGCTGCATCTACTCGGCCAGCTGCTTCTGCACGAACGGCAGCAAGTGCCTTTTCGTATTCAGCAACATCGGCGTTTGCCTCTGCACGCACTCGATCAGCACCTTCAGAATCAGATCGGACAGATGCATAACGCTCATCCATTCCCTTTTTCAACTTAGGAAAGAGGAAATATCGCAAGACAACAAGCAGAACAATGAATGATCCTGCTGCCCATGCGATTTCTTTTGTCTCTGGTGCAATCGGGTTTGGCGCGGCTTTCACCGCAGTTTCGGCAGTCGGCGAAGCCTCGCCGCTCGTGGCGGCTAATGCTTCGGCAACGGTGGTTTCGGTGGTATCACCGGCCACCAGTCGAACCTGGACTATGTGCCCGCTCGATTGGGTGACTATGACAGTCGGCATCTCAGCTCCTGGGCTCTGCAAATGCAGAGGTCGATATTGGACGTGGACTCAAGAACGCGAATTAAGCGAACTTGAGAAGAATGAAGACCACGAAGCCGATGAGGGCAAGTGCTTCGGTAAATGCAATACCGAGGAACATTGTGGTACGAACCATGCCGGCAGCTTCTGGCTGACGTGCCATCGCCTCAACGGACTTGCCGACGAGGTAACCGATGCCAATGCCAGGCCCGATTGCAGCGAGACCGTAGGCATAGCCTGCACTTGCTGCAGCAGCTGCATTCTTTGCATCAGCAGGTGTAGCTGCGTCCGCCATGATGAGTTTTGCTATTGCTTCCATTGTTTTCTCCTAATTGGGTAGTGGGTGGGAGATCTTTATTGATCAGTGCTCGGGATGGGCTGCGCCACCGATATAAACGGCAGTCAGCATCGCGAAGATGTAGGCCTGAAGGAATGCGACCAAGACTTCGAATGAAGTCAAAAAGATCAGCATGAAGAACGGCAAGATTCCGACAGGAATAAGAATTTTGTCTTTCGCTTGAAAGAGAGCCTCAGACAAGAGCGCAAATGTCACGAGAAGAATGTGACCAGCCATCATGTTGGCGAACAAACGAACAGCGAGCGAGAACGGGCGAACGATGATTGCGGAAATGAACTCAATCGGAGTCACCAAAATGTACAGAGCCTTAGGAACTCCCGGAGGGAACAACGTGCTCTTGAAGTATCCAAGAACACCCTGGTGCTTAATTCCTACAACGTTGTAAATGACCCACACCATCAGTGCCAAGAAAAGCGGCACTGCCATACGAGCTGTGGCTGGCATCTGGAAGAACGGAATAATTCCAGGAACATTGCAGAGGTAGATGAAGAGGAACATTGTCATCAAGAAAGGTGTCCATGGAAGGCCTTCTTTGCCCATGGTTTGCATTACGACACCGTCTTCGATGAACTCGACAATTACTTCTGCAAGGTTGCGAATTCCCTTCGGTGCTTCACGGTGATCTTGACGAAGAGCGAGCATGAAAATAGCAATGCTGATTACAGCAGCAAGAACAGCGATAAGTGCGATTTTGTTGAAGGTAGGAAAAAGATCCTTCCAACGAAGGATGGAGTTAATTTCAGGAAACTCGAGAGCAATCACGTTTCTATCCTTCAGTGTTTCTCAGCGGCTGACGCCGACCATTATTACGCATTGGGACGCAATCCAGGAAATGCTAGAGATGCAGCGATAAAGCGCATCTCCCAAAAGAGCAAACCCAGATGGGAGACGATAATCGTCACACCGAGCGCCGGAAGGGATATCCACGATGCATCTCTTACGAGATACACAGCAAGAGAGATCAGCCCTAAACGAAGTAAATAACCAAACAGGCTGACGCCCATCATGAGCGCTAGTGAAATTGGAGCAGCCCAAGAAATTAATAGTGCAGCAAGCCCGAAGTTCAACAACACAAGCGCGAGGCCAATACCTGCCGACCATGCACCGGTTAATCCCCAAATCACTCCACTCACGAGCATGACGATCGGAGCGGCAATCAACCCACGACGGATGATGTCCTTTGACACGGTCACTTCAGGTGCTTGCCCCTGAGCTGCCATCGCCAGCGGTGATAATTTCTCATTCACCAGCGGCCCCCCGGGTCTTCGCAGCACGTACTTCTTCATGGTGACTCATGGCACTCGTATATGTGAAGTACATCTTGATGAATTGGCCGACAAGACCAAACACGGTGCAACCCACCATGAACCAAGGGGTGGTGTCCAGCCAGGCGTCGAGACCAAACCCAATAAAGAAGAACACAACGACACTTCCAGCAAGCTCTGCCCCTTGGGACACGCTGCTATCGAGAGCCACCGGCTTCGGCTTGGGGAGGAATTTCAAAGACACACCTTTTCGGAGTCCTGACAGTTTCAGGACTTTGTGAAACGGTGAACAACCTAGGCGGTCTGCACCCTGGCGGTCAAACTATTCCCCTGCACTGGCCATGGAGATTCCCGAACATGCAGACCGCAGATGCATCACGCCAGAAGTGACTCTGACTCTGAGATCTCGCTCTGATATTCCGAGAAGAACAGCGCCAACTGGGTGCGGTTCTCTTTGTCAAAGCGAGACAACATGCGCGACACGCGATTTCGCACTGTCTGCAATCCAAGAAAGACTGTCTCTGCGATCTGCTTGTCGGAGTACCCCATTGCAATCAATCGTGCGATGTGGCGATCATTTTCATCAAGTTTGCGAATAATTCCGTGTCCACGCTTTTCCAAAGACTCTGCAGCGGAACGTACTTCTGTTGCGTTAATGAGTCTCATTCCCGATGCAACATCACGCACCGTCTGAATGAGGTTTTCTGAACTTCCGGTTTTAAGAATGAATGCACTTGCACCCAATTCGTATGCAGTTACTAATGCTTCGTCGGAATTGAATGATGTGAGAACAATGATTTTCACGTTGGGTTGTTCTGCGACAACCATTCGCGCAACATCGAGTCCGGATTCACCATTGAGGCGAACATCGACAATCAACACATCAGGTGTTTCGTTCAAAAGCATCGCGCGAGTCGATGCCAGCGAATCGGTAATCCCGACAACGTTGATTCCTTCTTCATGATCAAAGACCGATGCGAGTGCTTCGCGCACCATGACATGGTCATCACAAATTGCAATGCTTGTCATATCGCACATCCTTGACATGGGACGGACCACGTCACCGTGGTTCCGTGGTTGGGAACTGTATGAATCTCCATATTTCCTCCTAAGGCTTCGGCGCGTTCGCGCATGTTGTGGAGACCGTTTTGCAAACGTGCTTGCGAAGGAATTCCGCAGCCGTTGTCTTCGATTGTGAGAACGATGTTTTGTTTGATGCGAGCGATACACACTTTCAGCAATGTCGCATTGCCATGACGCACGGCGTTTGATGCACCTTCGATACACACGGCACGTACGTGAGCTTCGATGTGTTCAGGAAGAGTTGCCACTTCGATCAACAACTCCAGGTCTGCGCCTGTTGGATTCAAGATTGGAATTAACACATCTTCTAACTGCAAACGCAAGGGAGATGCTTTTCGTGATTCAACATGCAAGATCTCACGACGAATCTCTGCGATGACAGCATCAATCCCCGAAATTGCATCATTAAATGCTTTCTGGGTCTCCGTGTCTTTATTGCGGCCTGCCACTGCAAGGGAAAGTGATGTTGCATACAAGCTTTGGATCACCACGTCGTGCAGATTGCGTGCAATGCGTTCTCTCTCAACAGCAATAGCTCGCTTGCGGCCCGCAATCGCAACAAGTGTGCGCTGGTCGTTAATGAGTTTCTGCAATTCAGATGCTTCTTCAACATCACATCCGACTTCCACAATGTGATCGCCTAGCCGCTGCCAATTGATCCATGTTGAAGTGTTACTGCCATCGAGTTGATAAAACCTCTGAGTTTCATCGCCCATCTCAAAAAGTTGTAACGAATGGCCGGTCATCCAGGCTTCAGCAATATGAGCTAACGAAATGTGCGGTTGGAAATAAGTGTCGTTCATTCGTTGTTCACGATGAACAGAGTTTCGACGCACATCTTCGTAATGCTTGTTCCACCACACCAATCGTGCATCGACGATGGAATTCCATTCATCAAAGACAGGCTCGTGAATGGCGATGTAGTCGCTTAAGCGGTAAAAGACGGAAACAAGTTCGTCAACATCGATGCTTGAAAACGGAAGTTCTAATTTCGTATCAGTGGCCACGAACAGAAACTAACGAGCATCTGTTCGAACGAAAGTACCTACTCTGCTTTTACAGAGTTA
>CALBSD010000090.1 GCA_937927625.1 uncultured Actinomycetes bacterium
GGCGTGAGTGCGCCGGCGATGCCCATCACCGCGTCAGCATCAATATCGCCAACGATGCCCGCTTCGGTTCGGCTGATACCTACATCAATCAATGTGGCACCGGCAGAAACATGAGCCGCGGTGATGGAACGTGCAACGCCGGTTGCGGAAATAACAATGTCGGCACTGCGACAGACTTCTTCAAGATTTGTAGTGCCTGAATGGGTAAGTGTGACGGTGCAATCGATGCCCTTGCGCGCTAACAACACCGACAATGGAAGTCCAACAAGTGTGGAGCGACCCACAACAACTGCATGCTTTCCAGCAGTCTCGATTCCGTAGTACTGCAATAGGCGCAACACACCCAGTGGTGTGCAACCAACGTGTCCATCAAGTCCACGCATCAAACGACCCATCGACTCACTAGTCAGTCCATCAACATCTTTCTCGGCAGGAATGAGCGCAAGAACTTTTTCAGCATCGAGATGTGCGGGAAGCGGCATCTGCACCAAAATGCCGTGCACGGAAACATCGGCGGCCAATCGTGATACTTCTGCGTCAAGTTGTTCCTGCGTGCAATCGCCCGGCAGTTCCACTTGTACGGAATGAATACCGATCTGTTGGGCGATGCGGTGCTTGCTCGCTACGTACTTCTGACTCGGTGCGTCATCGCCCACCAACACTGTGGCCAGCGCAATATGCGGAGAACCGGCAGCGGTGATGCGTTGCTGAAGACCTTGCAAGATGGCGTCACGCACGGGTGCTCCGGAGAGCATGCGGGTGGAAGTGACGTCTGCGGACATGCCCCTCATCGTACTTGCGGGCATGGAGAGCCCATTTCCGATCAGGGTAGGAATCGTTTAAGAATCAGCAGGTTTTGGCCGCGAAGGCAAGAACTTGAGGGCAAACAACGAACCCACCAACGCCATGCCAACACCGACAAGGCACGCAGTTTGGAAACCATGAACAAAGGAATCGCTCACTGCGCTCAACACCTGAGTACGTACTTGATCAGGTGATTTCTGGGCTATCCCAAATGCAGCACCGACGGATTCCTTCGCCATTGGATACAGCTCTGGATTGATCTTGTTCAATGCAGAAACGAGACCCGGAATCTTGGCGAAATTCTCCACGAGACGCGGTGTGTACAAACTGACAAAGACAGAGCCGACGATCGCAACACCCAAGGTGCCGCCAACTTCGCGGCTGATGTCATTAACAGCTGAACCCACACCAGCTTTCTCGCGCGGAAGAGAACCCATCACTGCATCAGTGCTTGGCGATGTCACGAAGGACAAACCATTTGCCATCAAGACCATTCCGAAAATGACATGACCCCAATAGGAACTCTGCGCATCCATGCGTGATGCAATGAGCAAACCAAGCGACATGTTGAAAAGTCCGAGCGCGACAACTCGTTTTGTTCCGAACCTCAGTGCTGCGCGCGCTGCGAGTGGTGCAGTTACACCTGCACCGACTGCGAACGGAATCGTATGAACACCAGCACTCAACGTGTCATAACCGCGAACGAACTGGAAGTACTGCGTAACGAGGAAAGTAAAGCCGAAGAGGCAGAAGAACGCAATGCCGATGCTGCTTGTCGCTGCACTAAAACGGGCGTTTTTGAAGAATTTCACTTCAAGAAGTGGCTCTTCTTTCTTTGATTCGAAAAGTACAAAACCAATCAGAGTGAATACTGCAATGCCGAATCCGAGATTTGATTTCGCGCTACCCCAACCCCAATGCGGTGACTCAATCACGGTGTACACCAATGAACCGATTCCGACAACGGACAAGATAAACCCAACAATGTCCAGTTTGTGCGCGTTCGGGTCACGTGAATCAGGGATCAACTTCGCTCCAGCAACAATTGAGATCGCAACGATGGGCAAGTTAATGAGAAAAACAGAACCCCACCAGAAATGTTCCAACATGAATCCGCCAACTACGGGACCAAATGCAACGGCCATGCCGGATACTGCCGACCAGAGACCAATTGCTTTCGCACGTTCAATCGGGTCAACAAACAGGTTGGTGATAATTGCGAGAGTTGCAGGGAACACCAAGGCTGCGCCGATACCCATGGCACCACGCCAGAAGATGAGCGAGTTAGTCGAACCAGAGAATGCAGCCATGCCACTGCATGCAGCAAACAACACAAGACCAATCTGCAAGGTGCGCTTGCGGCCATAGCGGTCACCGATGCCACCTCCAGCGAGCAACAAGCCAGCAAAGACCAATGCATAGGAATCAACAATCCACTGCAAGGACGTGGTCGATGCATTGAGCTCTCGCTGCAATGTGGGTAAGGCCACATTGACGATCAGGTTGTCGACAACCACAAGGAACACGGAGATGGCAAGGACCGCGAGGACCCACCAGCGACGCTCATAGGCCACGGAATGTGATTCTGATGCATTCATACTTGACATTGTCTAGCCCCTTGACTTGACAATGTCAAGTAGTACTCTGAGCTCATGAGCCGGGCCCATTCTGAACACCATAGGGATGTTCGCCGTCAGGTTCTCGACGCGGCCATCAAGATCATTGAGACCACCGGTGCAGAGTCTCTCTCCATGCGTGAAGTGGCTCGCCAAGCCGGCGTGAGCCATCAGGCTCCCTACCACTACTTCAAAGATCGAAGCGGAATTTTTGCAGCGATATCAGAGGAAGGTTTCACTGCACTCGCGAATGCATTTAAGAGTGTGAGACGACAAGAAACAAGCTCCGGAGAAATTGCCGCAAAGGCCGGTCTTATTGCCTATTTACGCTTTGCACGAGAGAACACCGGACACTTCCGCGTGATGTTTCGTAGCGATATCTGTGGCGTCTCGACACATGAAGCAACCGGTGCAGCCTCCGAAGAAGCGTTCAATGAACTCTTAGAGATGGTTGCCCAAACGATTGGTGCATCGATCAATCCGGCTGACGCGATGACTTTTGCGCTCATGCTGTGGTCCAATGCACATGGCTTGGCCACTCTTGTGGTGGACGGGCCACTTGCTCGTAAGTTGCCACCCGAAGCCAATCTCGAGACCCAATTGATGGACGTCATCAACCTGTCGGCCCACATGGTCGCTCTCCAGGCTGCTGAAATGGGCCTCGTCCCGGCCGGACAGTAATCCCGACCAAAGTTGTCGGGTTTTAGATTTTCGCCCCTATCCTGACAACCATCAACCGTTTCCCTACCTAGGAGGACACCATGACAGTTCGTTTGGGCGACACCGCACCTGACTTCACCGCAGACACCACACAGGGCACCATCAACTTTCACGAGTGGTTGGGCGACTCCTGGGGCGTGCTCTTCAGCCACCCCAAGGACTTCACACCGGTCTGCACCACAGAGCTTGGCTACGTAGCCCGTATCAAGCCAGAGTTTGACAAGCGCAACGTCAAGGTCATCGGCCTTTCCGTTGACCCCGTTGACTCTCATGAGAAGTGGGAAGCCGACATTGCAGAGACACAGGGAACCCCTGTGAACTTCCCAATGATTGGTGACAGCGACAAGAACGTTTCGAACCTGTACGACATGATCCACCCGAACGCAAGCGACACCATGACGGTTCGCTCGGTGTTCATCATTGGACCAGACAAGAAGATCAAGCTCTCGATCACCTACCCAGCAAGCACTGGCCGCAACTTTGATGAAATCCTTCGCGTGATTGACTCCTTGCAGCTCACTGCAAAGTTCAAGGTGGCAACCCCTGCTAACTGGACAGACGGCAACGACGTCATCATCGGCGCAGCCGTGTCCGACGATGAGGCAAAGCAACTCTTCCCACAGGGTTGGAAGACCGTGAAGCCATACCTTCGCGTGTTGCCACAGCCAAAGTAAACAAATCTTTATTTATTCCCAATTGGGAATAAATAACTAATAGACATTGTCCGTGTCGGCGTTGGGGTTGAACCTCAACGCCGACACACTTTTATCCATGACTTCCCCCTCATTGGCCGTTGCTGCATCTACCCACAATGCAAAGAAGATCTACGGCAAGGACGACAGCGTCGTCTATGCACTGAATGATGTGTCCGTCGACTTCTATTCCGGACAGTTCACCGCCATCATGGGACCCAGCGGTTCCGGCAAGTCCACCCTCATGCATTGCATCGCAGGCCTCGATGAACTCACTGAAGGAAGCGCCATCATCGACGGCATTGACCTTTCGGTGATGAACGACAAAGCCCTCACCGAACTTCGTCGCGAAAAGATTGGATTCATCTTCCAGTCGTTCAATCTGGTCCCAACGTTGACTGCTGATGAGAACATTCGCCTCCCTCTTCTTCTCGGAAACAAGAAGGGCAACGAGGAATGGATTCAGCGAGTCATCAACACAGTGCACTTGCAAGATCGTCTTTCACATCGCCCAAGCGAATTGTCGGGTGGACAGCAACAACGAGTTGCAGTTGCACGTGCGCTTGCAAGCGAACCACGCATCATCTTCGCCGACGAACCAACCGGCAACCTCGACTCCACAACAGGCGGCGAGATTCTCTCGTTCATGCGCATGGCAGTTGATGAACTCAAGCAGACAATCGTGATGGTCACTCACGATCCCGTGGCGGCGAGCTACGCCGATCGCATCGTGTTCTTGGCAGACGGAAAAGTTGCGGGCGAAATGCTCGAACCAACTGCTGAAAAAGTTCTCGACCGCATGAAGAGCCTCGGTAACTGAGCACATGTTTCGTATCGCATTAAAAGGCATTCTGGGACGCAAAGCGCGCCTAGTGCTCACATCACTCGCCGTCATTCTCGGCACTGCGTTCCTCTCCGGAACTTCCGTGTTCTCTGCAACGCTGAACCGCACCTTCGACAACTTGTTCTCTGACGTATTCAAGAACGTCGATGCATATGTGCGTTCATCGCAAGTCATCGAGGCTGACTTTGGTCAGGAAGAACGCCAACGCATTCCAGTATCTCTCGTCGACACCATTAAGGCTGTTCCTGGCGTCTCTGATGCGGCACCAGATATTCAGGCGTTTGCACGCATTATTGGCAGCGACGGGAAGCCAATCGGTGCTGATGGAAATGGTCCACCAACTTTCGGTGGCATCTATACGAAGTTCAAGGGCGCTCTTTGGACGATTCAAGAAGGCAAAGCGCCATTGAGTGGCACCGAGGTCGCTATCGATGAAGCTTCTGCCAAAAAAGGAAAATTGACAGTTGGCAGCACAGTCAAAATTGTCGCCCAAACAGGCAGTCGCGAGTTCACACTGGTGGGCATTGCGTCCTATGGCGATGTGCGTTCACCCGGTGGCGCAACATTTGCGTTGTTCGACCCCACCACTGCTCAGGAATTTCTCGCAAAGCCTGGCTTCGTCGATGACATTTTGATTACCGGCGATGGTTCCCTCTCCGACACCGCTCTGGCTGCGGCCGTCACAAAGGCACTGCCGACAGAAATCAAAGCTGAAACATTGACTGGCGCAGAAATTACAAAGGAAACCCAAGACCAAATCGGTTCTGCTCTCTCCTTCTTTGGCATCTTGCTCGGAGTATTCAGCTACATCGCTCTTGGTGTCGGATGTTTCGTGATTTACAACGTTTTCTCTATTAGCGCCGCACAGCGCCAGCGAGAGAACGCATTGTTGCGCGCTATCGGAGCCAGCAAGAAGCAAATCTCACGCGCCATGCTTATCGAAGCAACTGTGATTGGAATCTTCGGATCACTCGTTGGACTCGTCGCTGGCATCGGACTGTCAAAAGCATTGAGCGCCCTCTTGCGTGCACTCAGCATTGATATTCCAAGTGGTGGTCTCGTGGTTACAACGTCCGCAATTCAACAAACGTTGATAGTCGGACTTCTTGTCACTTTGGCTTCTGCGTGGTTCCCGGCACGTCGCGCCGGACGCGTACCTCCGCTTGCCGCAATGAGAGAGACAGCTGTTGAGCAAATTGCATCAAGCAAGAAGCGCACAGTTGGTGGACTCCTGACAGTTGGAGCTGGTGTTGCAGTCGTTGCCGCAGTAACGACCGGGGCAGACACCAAGTGGCTCGGAATCGGCATTCTTCTTGTCTTTATTGGCACCATCGTGCTTGGTCCAGTCATCGCACGACCCGTCGCGTTGTTCCTCGGTCGCCCTGCAGCACGCTTCCGCGGCGTCACAGGCTCAATGGCCCGTCAGAACTCCGCACGTAATCCAAAGCGCACTGCTCGTACTGCCTCTCCAGTACTCATCGGTGTTGCATTAGTGACCGCAGTGACCGCACTTGCAGCGTCCATCAAGGGACAAATCGACGACGTGTTCACGCAGCAGTTCAAGGGTGATTACGCAGTGAGCACGAATAATCGCGGCTTCGGTGGACTCAGTCCATCTCTCGCGCTTGATATTTCGAAACTTCCTCAAGTTGACAAGGCAACAGGAATCGGTCTTGTCACCGCCAAGCTGGACGACAAGGGCCAGTACATCACCACAATCTCTCCCGACAGCATCAACGGCGTGTGGAACATTGGTTTGGTCGATGCGAAATATTCCGACCTCAGCGCATCCAACATCTTTGTCTCTCAGAAAAAGGCAGAGAGCAAAGGTCTTACTGAGGGATCGGTCATGAACATCACGTTCGCCGACGGCACTACTCGCCCACTCACGGTGAGCGGCATTTACGAGCACAACGAGATTGGTGACTACATCATCAGCAAGTCACTGATTGCCGACACGACTGTCGTCAACTTTGACATCGGCGTGTACATCGTGACAAAGCCCGGATCCGACGGCGCCACTGTTCGCGCAACATTGGAAAATGCAGTGAAGAAGTACGGACAAGGCGAACTCCTGTCAAAGCGTCAATACATTGACAAACAGTCAGGAAACGTGAACCAACTGCTCGGTCTGATTTATGGATTGTTGTTCCTTTCCGTCATCATCGCCATTGTTGGAATCATCATCACCTTGCTTCTCAGCGTGTTTGAACGGCAACGAGAACTCGGCCTTCTTCGCGCCGTTGGCATGACCCGCTCTCAGGTGCGCACCACGGTGCGTTGGGAAAGCGTGATCACATCACTCCTCGGAGCCGTGCTGGGCATTGTGCTCGGTATCGGACTCGGCTGGGTCATTGTGTTTGCCCTCCGCGACCAAGGCCTCAGTAGCTTCTCGCTTCCAGTCGGATCCACCATCTTCATTGTTTTCGCATCGTTTGTGGTGGGTGTACTCGCAGCCATCTATCCCGCATGGCGCGCAACGAAGGTAGACATCCTCAGCGCACTCAACACGAACTGACATGCGTACACCTGACGACATCACTCCGGAGATGCTGACATTCCTCAGCGAATATCACCTTGCATCTCTCACCACGATGCGTGCAGATGGATCTCCGCATGTTGTGCCAGTCGGATTCTCATACGACCATGATGCACGAATTGTCCGCGTCATTACGTTTGCAAGTTCATTGAAATACAAGAATGCATTGCGTGGTGGACGTGCAGTGGTGTCGCAAGTCGATGGTGGCCGTTGGCTCACGCTTGAAGGCACGGTCAGTGGTACTGCTGATGCAGTACGCGTCGCAGCCGCTGTGAATGGTTATGCCGCGCGCTATCGCCAACCAGGTGAACGCGAAGATCGAGTGGCAATTGAGATTGCGGTTGACCGCATCATGGGGCGCGGTTAATTCCGCAAACGGTTACGACGCTGCGCGAGAGCGCAACATGTCGCCGACAAACAATGAACCCGCAGGATGCGAATCTGTCGCGCGTGCAATGGGGTCACTGTCATCGCGTTCTGGATATGGCTCACAACCAACTTGACAACCGGGGCACCAGTACAGCAACCGTGCAGTTTCGCCCAGTTTTGTTAGGCGAATGACATCACCGCATCGTGAACACTTTTGCCCATTGCGTCCGTATACGGCAAGCCCACCGGGCACATCAGGCGCTGTAATGCGCACAGGTGAATCCATATTCGCGCGCACTTGCGCCGCTGCCGTCAGAACAAGATCAAGACATGTTGATTGCGGCACTGAAGAAACTTTTGCCCATGGGTGCACTCCGCACGACCACAAGATCTCGCAGCGGAACACGTTGCCCACACCGCTCATCACACGCGAATCAAGGATCGCTTCTGCGATTGTCGCATCGGGATTGTCATAGTGGAACAAACGTGACGCGCATTCGTGTACATCGGCCGATGCATTACACAAGTCTGGTCCTGTGCCGCCGGCACGAGGATGACGTGTCTGATCAAACTGGCGATATGTCTCTACTTCGGAGGCCTTAAATGCAACAGCAACCCATTCATCTGTTTCGATGATGACGCTCGCGTGGTGGCGACGCTTACGCCACTTTTGACCGGGGCGATACAGATGCCATGCACCAGTGAGTCGCATGTGGGTATATAAAACAACACCATCGTCGAAAACGATCTCGATGTCTTTGCCATGGGTGTCGATGCGCTCAACTGCTGCACCTGGGCGAATGGTTGGACCGATCAGATGTGCTGATTCAAATCGGGAGACAGTACGACCCACTAACGCGGTTCGAAGTGCAGATGCTGCTCTGCACGTGGAGTCACCCTCGGGCACCCCACAAACTTAGTTCAGGGAAGTTGACCCACCGAGGCAAGTGCAAGTCGAATCAAACGATCATGTCCGCCAGTCATTTCACGAATGACATCTGTACTCACAGCTTCTTCAGGAGTGAACCAGGCGAGGTCGAGAGCTTTTTGTGTGGGGTGACATTCACCGGTCACCGGCACAACGAAAGCAAGGCTGACCGCGTGGTGACGGGGATCGTAGAAACCAGAGACAGTGGGGTCGGTGAAGTACTCCACCACGGTGAATGGCGCTGGTTCTGGCGGGATACGAGGCAACGCCATTGGGCCCAAGTCTTTTTCCAAGTGGCGCATGAGCGCGTCCCTGATGCGTTCATTGAGCATCACTCGGCCTGAGACACACATACGGCTGATTTGGCCGTCTGCACCTTGCTGAAGGAGCATTCCGACGTGGGTGACGCGACCGTCTGGGTCGGTACGGACCGGGACAGCATCGACATAGACCAGGGGCACCTGATGACGAACCATGGCCAGTTCCTCAGGAGATAACCAAGCGTTCTGGGTGTCGGTACGGGTTTCGCTCACGTCGTCAACTTACTACGGGACTTTCATCCGAAAATGCCAAAAGGGCCCGGTGCCGAAGCACCGAGCCCTTTCGAATCTGAGGTATTCAGATTTAGATGCTGCTGACCTTGGCTGCTTGAGCCAATGCCTTTGTCAACAAGTTGCCTGCGAGTGGCGCATAGAACGCACCTGCTGCGCTTGCTGGCGCACACTTGTTAACGAAGTAGGTGAACCAGTTCTTCACTGCAGTGTTTGCTGTGGTGTTGGCAGTTGCGCCAAGACCGTATGACACCGCATTGATGAGGTAAGCGTCTGCTGCTGCAACGGTGTAGTCAGGAGTGACCAATCCGTTAGCTGCAACTGCAGCCTCTGCGTAGAACGCACTTGTTGCTGCTGCAGATGGTGCAACGTACTTGCCTGCATTGTTACCAATAAGGGCTGACTTAATTGAGGCAGTCTTGCGCTCTTCAACGTAGGACAACTCGGTGTAAGTGATTGCACCGTTGTTTGTCACGACATAGTTAGCAACACCATCGGAACCGGTTGCAGATTGGAAAGTTCCGTCGGCTGGGACTGCGCCAGATCCGCCAGGGAATGCTGTGGTGAAGGTGTCATTTGCTGCGTTGGTCCAGATGCTGCCCACGGCATTGTTCAAGAACTTCGTGAAGTTGTTCGTGGTGCCCGAACCGCCACTGCGGTATGCAACCTTAATTGGAGTGTTCGGAAGTTCGAGAGTCACGCCATCGATTGTTGCGTCAACACCAACAGAACCAAGAGTGGTTGTTCCAGCCTTGACTGCATAAGTTGCATCCTTCTGGTAACCAACGGTTGCTGACATATTGCCTGAGATGACCTTGCTGAAGATCTGTGTCTTCACGCCGGACTTTGAAGTACGTGTGATGACAACCTTCTTGCCTGCGAACTTCTTAAGAGCTGCTGCGTTAGCAACGCCAGTGAAGTTGAGGGTTTTGCCAGTCTTTGCAACAGTCACAGAGAAACCATTCTTTGCAACCTTCTTGATTGCTTTGATGGTCTTTGACTTATTGTCCGCTGCAATTGTTCCGTCTGCCCATGACTTGATCTGGCCGGAGAAAATCTTGCCGACTGTTGTTGGGCTCAGACGCACTGTGGCACCCGCGGGCTTCACGCCATCAAGGTGATACATCACGGAGATTGCACCAGAAATAAGGGGTACGTACACGTAATCGAATGTTGGCGCACCTGAGGAGTAAGCCGAGTCAGTAGCTGCCCACACCTTTGTTCCGCCTGTGAATGCGCTCTTGCCACCAGATGAACCGGTTGGGCTCACGTAAGCAACTGTGTCGCTGTTCGTGTTGTTCAAAGTGCTGCGGTTGTACTGAGCTGCACAGATGTCGATCAGGTTTGCAGGGAAGGTTGCACCAGTACCGTCAATTGCAGTTCCTGCGCGCACCATTGATGAGCTAACAGGTGCCACGATTGCTGCGAGTGCAATTGCAACGCCAAGTTTACGACGTAGTTTCATTTGGATATTTCCTCCGGGGTGTTTTGGATGTCCCAGAGTCAAACTACGCAACCAATGTTTACTGAATTAGACGTTTGCCTGAACTGAGCAAAGTCATTAAGTGAACAATTGGTGAACGAAAAATCAGCCGAAACGGCCCTGCACGTAGTCGGCGGTGCGCTGATCTGATGGGTTCGAGAACATATTGGTGGTGAGGTCTGCTTCCACAAGTCGACCTGGGCCACCATCAGACAAGAAGAATGCGCAATAGTCGGAAACACGAGCTGCTTGCTGCATGTTGTGAGTGACAATCACAATGGTCATTGACTGAGACAATTGAACGATGGTTTCTTCCACGCGCAATGTCGAGCCTGGGTCAAGTGCAGAACATGGTTCGTCAAGAAGAAGAACTTCTGGATTCAAGGCAAGAGCTCGTGCGATGCACAAACGCTGCTGCTGTCCACCAGAGAGTGAGGAGCCCTGAGCCTTCAGACGATCTTTCACTTCTTTCCACAATCCAGCACGGGTCAGGCACTGTTCAAGAAGTTCGTCCTTATTTGAAGCTTTAACTTTGGCAAGCTTTAGACCAGCAAGAACATTTTCGCCGATGGTCATTGCAGGAAATGGGTTTGGCTTCTGGAAAACCATGCCAATTCGTGTGCGAATCTCGGTGGCATTGACATCGGAACCATAAATGTCTTCACCGTTGAAGAGCACTTCTCCGGCCATTGCAGACTTCGGAATGAACTCATGCATGCGGTTCAATGTGCGAAGGAATGTTGACTTGCCACAACCAGAGGGGCCGATCAGCCCGGTCACCGTGTTTTGTGGGAAATGAAGTGACACATCTGCAAGTGCATGATGCTTGTCAAACCAGGCATGCACGCCGCGAGCTTCAAGGCCGCTCTGCCCCTTGGCTTCAAGATTGTCGGCAGTGCGACTGGTGCGATCTTCGGCAGGAACGTTCACAGTAGGAACGATAGACGGAACGATGGTCTCCGCCTGCATGTTCTCTGTTGGTGTCGATTCAGACATGGTTATTTTCTCCCTGATGGGCGACCGCTGAGCAGTCGGGCAATGACGGATAAGAGGACAACGATTGAGATAAGGACGAGTGCGGCACCCCAAGCACGAGCCATCGACAATTCGGTGCCAGTTCGAAGCGCACCAAACACGTAGGTCGGCAGTGACGCCATCGGTGAATCAAAAATATTGGTGGTGAGACGCACAAAGTACTGCGACGTGAGAAGCAACGGAGCTGTTTCACCAGCAACACGTGCTACACCAAGAATTGTGGCGGTGATGAGGCCCGATCGAACAGTGGGAAGCACCACCTTAAAAGTGGTGCGCATCTGCGTGGCGCCTAATGCATAACTGGAATCGCGAAGATCGCGAGGTACTACCTTCAGGACTTCTTCACTCGTTCGCGCAACAGTGGGAAGCATGAGGACTGCAAGTGCGAGCGCACCGGCAAATGCATTGTTCTTATGAGTCAAAGTAATAACAATCGTGGAGTAAATGAACAAACCCGCGACAATCGAAGGGACACCACTCATCGCCTGCGTGAGAAAGCGAACTGCACGAGCACCTTTTCCATTGATCTCAACGATGTAAATAGCGGAGATAATTCCCAGAGGTGCAGCAACCAAAGTCGAGAGGCCAACGATGATCAAAGTTCCAACGATTGCATGTGAAATTCCACCCAGATTGAGCGGTTCATCCATCGAGTTCACCAACATGTCATGAGTAAAGAACCCAACATAAATGGCGTGGCGGCCACGATTAATCACAGTGGCGATCAACGAAATCCATGGAATGAGGACGGATGCAAAACCCACCGATACGAGGATTGATGCGACGCGGTCAGTCACGTTCTTTGACTTCTGAAGGTATGACTGCACAAGCACAACAGCCAAGAGACCAATCACAAAAGACACATACCAACCAAGGACACCGTCAAGACCGGTCAACGCGTACAACAAAAGTGCAACTACTGCCGAGATGACTGCGGTTGTTGCATTGGTTCGGAAGGACTTTGCTGGATTGCGCCACGGTGTACGCGGTTCAGGAATTTCAAGTTCCGAAGTTGGTGTGGTGAAGACAGTCATTACGCAATTTTCTTTGAACGATTAACAATTGCCGAAGCCAAGAAGTTGACACCAAGTGTCAACAAGAACAGAACAAGACCAGCTGCCATCAGAGCTTTCAATTCGTACGGTCCTGCTTCACCAAACTTTGTCGCAATCATCGAAGCCACGTTTCCACCCACCGACGCGAGGATGTGGAAATTGACTTTGAAAACAAGATTCAGAACCAAATACACAGCAATCGTTTCACCGAGTGCTCGACCAAGACCCAACATGGTTCCGCCGACGAGACCACTCTTTCCGAACGGCAAGACCACTGTTTTAATGGCACCCCACTTTGTGGAACCCAAACCGTATGCGGCATCAACTTGATCACGTGGCGCCTGGCTGTAGACCTCGCGCGTTACAGAAGTGATGATGGGAAGAATCATCATTGCAAGCAGAGTTCCGGCGATAAAAGGAGAACGTTCAAAAATAGGAACGGGCACCTTAAAGATGGGGATCCAGCCCAGCCAATGGTTCAGAGTCTTCGACCATCCCATTGCGTGAGGCATCAAAATTGTGTAGCCCCAGATTCCCCAAATCACTGAAGGAATCGATGCAACGAGGTCGAGGATGGAGACGAGTGTGCGCTTCAAAAACTGTGGCGCGTAGTACTCGAGGTACAGGGCCACCGACATCGCAAACGGGACGGCAAGGACGACTGCGATTGTGGCGACAACAATGGATCCGACCAACATTGCAGCGACGCCATAATGAGCAGGAGAACTGCCGTCATCCGCTGCGGCTTCCCATCGTGATGATGTGAAGAATGAGAATCCGAAATCTTTAAAGATCTCAAATCCGCGGTACAACAGGAATGCGCAAATCAGCCCGAGAACCGCAACCGAGAACATTGCACCAGCGAGAACGACGCCACGAAACACCTTGTCGGCTGTGCCTCGGCTGACTTTCAAGATGCGGGGGGAAACCTCGGTGTCTGACACGGGCAAAAGTTTCACAGTGGCACCTGTACCGAAAGAGGCAAACAGGTAAACGGAAGGTGAACAGGTAGATGAATTCTTCTACCTGCTCATGCGAACAATAACTAGCCGAGAGTAAGAGTCCGGGTAGCCAATGAGGTCAGATCTTTTGCGTCGTGAGAGACCAAAAGTGCGACACCGGGGAAGGCACTAAGAACGTCTGCAAGAACAGACCGCAGTTGCTCTCTAGAGCCAGCGTCAATCGCCGACAGCGGCTCATCAAGCAAAAGCACATCTGGTTCTGCAGCAATTGCCCGCGCTAGCGCTACCCGCTGGGCCTCGCCACCGGAAAGTCCCATAGCCTTTCGGTGAACAAGATGCTCGGCACTGACGAGATCGAGCTTCATTCGCGCCGTTGATTGCGCCTCGTTCTTAGAAATCCCACGGGACCGAAGACCAAACATCACATTCTGCAGAACTGACATGTGTGGAAAGAGCCGAAGGTCTTGAAACACCACAGCACATCGGCGCTGCTCGGGTGACTTCCACACTTTCTGTGAAGCATCATCCCACGTGACTCCATCGAATGAAAGCGATCCCGAGAGAAGCGGAACGATGCCGGCAATTGTCTCCATCAACGTGGTTTTCCCAACACCATTGCGTCCGGCAATTCCCAGTACTTCACCAGCTTCAACGGTGACATCAATCGGGATTGTGTGTGTTCCCTTCCCGATGTGGCCGACAACAGAAAGACTCATCGCGTCCTCCCCGATGCCCAACTTTCTCGCATCCCCGCAAGAACCGCTACCGAGACAAACATCATGAAGACAGAAACAACAAGTGCTTGCCGATAGTCGTAGCTAGCAATTTCGTAAATCGACATCGGAAGTGTCTGCGTGCGTCCGGGGAAACTGCCAGCAAATGTGATGGAAGCGCCAAACTCTCCGAAGGAACGAGCCCACGCGAGTACGACACCCGCAAGTAATGCAGGACGCACCGATGGGATAACGACAGAAAAGAAGATACGAGTGGGGGACGCACCCAACGTTCTTGCCGCATCCTCAAGTCCTTCATCAGTCTGTCTGAATGCCGCTTCCACAGCAAGAATCAGAAATGGCATTGAGACAAACACTTGCGCCAGGACAACAGCAGTTTTAGTGAACGGTAGCGAAATACCCCATAAATTGAATAGCTGCTCACCGAGAACACCGCGACGTCCGAAAGCTGCGAGTAACGCGATACCAGCAACAACGGGTGGCAACACCATCGGTGCAATACAGATGGTGCGAATGACGCGCGACACTTTGCTGTTGGTACGAGCTAACCACCACGAGAGCGGAATACCCAAGACCGCTGCAAGAAGCGCAGCAATCAACGATGTCTGTATCGAGATTACGAGCGACTGACGAACTGCAGTTGTGTTCAGAGAAGACCAAAAATCAGACCATGGAACTCGAATAATGACACTAAGAAGCGGGGCAATGACAAACAGAATTGCAAGCATTGCAAGAGTTCTCAGAAGAGGCGAAGAAGGAGGACGGCGGATCATGGCGCAAGGAACGCGAACTTCACTTGAAGGTTTGTTTTAAACCAGGACGATGCAAGAAAAGCAAGAAATTGAGAAGTAACCCCTCGCGTGTTCAAGCCAGTTCCTAAATATGCATTGGCAACGTTCACATTCGAAGGCAATTCCACACATGTTGCGAGCAACCGGGGCTGGGCATACTCACAATCACTGCGATACACAATTCCCGCGTCTAATTCTCCAAGCTCAATCTTGGTCACGAGTTCTTCTACTGATGCAGCTTCGGTGTCAGTAATTCCCGCTCTCGTCAGAGTTGCGTTGGAATACACAGTGCGCGCATTACTAAGGATGTTGTTAGCAAGCGAACCACACGGCGCCGATGCCACACACAGGCCGACACGAATCCCCGAATTTCGGGAATCATGTAAATCCTGCATCGTCGAAATGCTGTATCGATAATTACTCTGCGGAGAAATCATGATCTCGCCTTGGTTTCGGGCAAACACAAATGCAGGCGATGCGTTAGCACGTGCATTCGTCACCGTATCCATTGCTGTTTGGCTCGCCGCGATAAAGACATCGGCTGGAGCACCATTGATGATTTGCGTTGCCAATGTAGAACTAGATCCGTAGCTGAAGTTGACAGATGTGACACAGGGATGCTCGGCGAGAAATTGCGACTTCAGGTCATTGAAAACATTGACCATCGAACTTGCCGACAATACGGTGAGGGACTCCTTCTTTGCGGCGTTGGAACACTTCACGACCGTTGTTGTCGTTGTTGTGTTCCCTCTCTTCACAATCGTGGTATTCGGAGTATTCACCGTCGAAGTTGAAGGAGGTTGGGAATCGCTGGACATGGACGAACTCGAACTGCTTGATGTGGCACTCCCACATGCAGCCAGGCTGATACACAGCCCCACCACTGCAAACGCCTTCTTCATAACGCCATAGTAGTCAAATATTGACTACTTCCCCACTGCTGATAGTTTCACTGTGTGGCCAAGCAAGATGCTCAACTAGCAAGAGACGTTGTTCTTGCGCTCATTGTTGAACAGCCGCGACATGGCTGGGCTATTCAAGAGGAACTGGCCCCTAATGGCCCCATTGGTCGTGCATGGACTTTGTCTCGACAGCTTGTGTACCGCGCCATCGACACCCTGGAATCAGATGGCCTTGTGAAGCGCGCGAAGCCCAAAGACGGTGGAGGCGGAGACAAAGTCGTTATCTCCCCTACTGCAAAGGGCAAATCCCATGCACAGAAGTGGCTCGACGCGCCCGTTGCGCATCTTCGCGATGTCCGCACAGAGTTGGTGGTCAAGATGATGTTACGAGATCGCTCTGGACTCTCGTCAAAGACTTTTCTTGAACGACAGCAACAAACGTTCGCTCCGTTAATTCGTGCAATTGAATCATCACCTGCAACAACACCCGTCGACATGTGGCGCCGTGAAAGCGCATCCGCCATCAAGCGTTATCTCACGCGACTAGAAAAGTCGCTGTAGCGAAGCCGGCGATCAGCCGCCGAGGTATGCAGCGCGAACAGCAGGATCATCCAACAAAAGTTGACCGCTGCCTTCCTTTACAACATGGCCAGTCTCAAGGACATAACCACGCTGTGCGGTGCGCAATGCTTGCGTTGCGTTCTGTTCAACCAAGAGAACCGAGATTCCCTCTGAGTTGATCTGCTTAATGATCTGGAAGATCTGCGCAATCAACATTGGTGCAAGACCCATTGAAGGCTCGTCAAGAAGAAGCAAGCGTGGGCGGCTCATGAGAGCACGACCAATTGCGAGCATCTGCTGCTCACCACCGGACAATGTTCCACCGAACTGCGTAATACGTTCTCTCAGACGTGGAAACAGTGTGAATACATGCTCAAGGTCTGAAGCCTTTTCTGCAGCGTTTCCGCCACGCACATATGTGCCCATTTCCAAGTTCTCACGCACGGTCATACCGGGGAAGATGCCGCGACCTTCTGGTGCCTGACAAATTCCAAGCTTCACGCGCTCGTGCGGAGGCATCTTGGTGATGTCTTGTCCTTCAAAAATGATGGAACCCTGCGTCACGGGGCGAACACCCGACACTGTGCGCATGGTGGTTGTCTTACCAGCACCGTTTGCGCCGATCAGAGTGACGATCTCACCTTGATTGACCGTGAAGGAGATGCCCTTCAGAGCCTCAATGCGGCCGTAGAAAACATGAAGATCATTGACCTCAAGAAGCATCTTCATCGACTCCCAAGTAGGCGGCAATAACAGCCGGGTTATTGCGAACATCAGCGGGCAAGCCATCTGCAATCTTGCGACCGAAGTCGAGAACTGCGACTCGGTCGCTCACGTTCATCACAACGCTCATGTCGTGCTCAATAAGAAGAACTGTGTAGCCCTGCGAACGAATGTTCAAGATGAGTTCGTTGAGCTCTTGCTTTTCTGCAGGGTTGAAACCAGCAGCTGGTTCATCCAAGCACAGCAACTTTGGATTTGTTGCCAATGCACGAGCAATCTCAAGGCGACGCTGGTGACCATATGGAAGGTTCTTAGCAGCAACCTCGGCATAGCGATCGATACCAACGGCCTTCAACAAATCAGATGCGCGTTCACGAGATTCATTCTCTTCACGACGCTGACGTGGCGTACGAATGATGGAACCAAGCACACTGCTCTTCGCGTGTGCGTCTGCACCCACCATTACGTTTTCGGCAGCACTCATGTCAGGGAACAAACGAATGTTCTGGAATGTACGTGCAATACCGCGCTTGGTGATTTGATAGCGCTTGAGGCCGACCATTGATTCACCCTCGAAAGAAACTGAACCAACTGTTGGTGTGTAGACACCAGTAATCACGTTGAAGCAAGTTGTCTTGCCCGCGCCGTTTGGTCCGATGAGGCCAAGAATCTCACCCTTATGAATATCGAGGGAGACATTATCGAGAGCGGTTACGCCACCGAACTGCATCGTGACGGCATCTACTTTGAGAAGAATCTCGCTCATTGTGCGTCTCCTTCCACTGGAGCAGGTCCCGCCGCGGAACCGCGTCGAGGAATGATGCCTTGAGGGCGGAACACCATCACAAGGACCAAAATGCAGCCGAACACGAAGTAACGACGCGTGTCGAAGTTACGGAAACGCTCGGGCACCCATGCCACTAGGAAACCACCGACAATGGCGCCATACATGTTGCCGGTACCGCCAAGCACCACTGCGGCGAGGAACAAAATGGAGAGCTGCAACAAGAAACCATCGGGGTTAATGAACGCAACTTTTGTTGCATATAGCGAACCAGCAAGACCACCGACGGCTGCACCAATAGCGAAGGCCCACAGCTTGAACTTGAAGGTGTCAACTCCCATCAGCTCTGCGGCGTCTTCGTCTTCACGCACTGCAGACCATGCACGACCGACACGGCTGTGTTCTAAACGGTGAAGTACAAACAGAACCAACAAGATGATCGTGAAGCCGAGATACCAGTACGGCTTTGCATCAAGCACAGTGAACTTCAGAGGTCCGATGTTGGGTGGATGCTTGATGTTGTTGATACCACGGGGGCCACCCAGCCAGTTGGTGTTATTTGCGGTGATACGAATGATTTCACCAAAACCCAACGTCACGATTGCTAGGTAGTCACCTCGAAGACGCAATGTTGGCGTGCCCAAAATGACACCTGCAGCCATCGCTGCAAGGACTGACACTGGTAAGGCTGCAAGCCAGGGCCACGATGCATGTTGCGATGTGAGAATTGCTGTTGTGTACGCACCGACGGCATAAAAGCCCACGTACCCAAGGTCGAGTAGGCCAGCGAATCCGACCACCACGTTGAGACCCAATGCCATTAGGACGAACACCATGATTTGGTCGGTGAGAACGTTTTCAAAACTGGTGCCGGGCGTATTGACGATCCACCCAAGGACAGGAACATTCGGCCAATACGGCATGAAATAGAACGCGATGATGAGCATGCCCACCAATGACCAACGAGCAGACTTCGGCAACTTGCTAAAGACACCAGGACCATGTGTGACGGAGCGCGTGATATCACGGAATTGCTGTGTGAGGTTCATACGCGAGCCTTTGCAAGAGATTCACCCAAGATGCCTGTTGGGCGGAACATGAGAACAACGAGAAGAACTATGAATGCGATGACGTCTTTCCATTGACCACCAAAGACTGCAGAGCCGTAGTTCTCAGCAAGACCAAGTACTACACCGCCCAGCAATGCACCCCGGATGTTGCCAATGCCGCCGAGCACTGCTGCGGTGAAGCTCTTGACACCGAGAAGGAAACCAATATTGAAGCGTGTCTGGTCGTAGACAAGTGTGAACATCATCGCTGCACCGCCGGCCATTGCGCCACCGAGAAGGAAAGTAACAAGGATGACGAGGTCAACGTTGACACCAAGAATGCGCGATGTTTCTGCGTCTTGTGCCACCGCACGAATACCACGACCAAGGCGTGTGCGATTCACAAACAGCAACAACGACGTCATCATGAGGACTGCGCCAACTGCAACGATGACATAGTCGATACGAACATGCGCACCAAAGAAAGTGAAAAGAACTTTCTTCTCCAAGATGCGCGGTGTTTGATACACCACTCGCTCATCGGGTCCCCAAATCGCTACTGCTTCAGCAAGGGCCATGGAAACACCAATTGCGGAAATAAGGAAGGCAAGACGAGGAGCTTGGCGACCGCGCTTGAAGATGCGCAGGTACAGAATTGAGAGTGGACCGGCAACGACGGCAGCAATGATCAAGTTGAGACCGATATCGCTACTAAAGATGAATGAAAGAATGAGGCCCGTGATAAATGCGAGAGCCACTGCGCCGTAAACGTCACCTGCGCCGCGCAGTGGGCGATATGCGATGCGTTCGATCGCTATCGCTCCGACACCCGAGACGAACATCCCGATCAGGAGTGATGCGAGAAGAATTCCGACAAGTACAAACCCAGTGCGGAAGGGATATTGGCCACCTTCAAATAGCGGAATTCCAAAAACTTTTGTGAGAGAGACGAGCACACCAAATGTGCCCACCATGAACACTTCAGAATGAGCAAAGTTAATAAGGCGCAATACGCCGTACACCATGGTGTACCCCAACGCAACCAGCGCGTAGATAAGACCTAGAACAAGACCGGACACCGTGAGGTCCCAGAACGTTCTGTAGATAAGCCAATTGCTCATTTCTTCCCTCTCATAGAGAACATAAACAGGTTATTAGAAAGGCGACTGGGAACGAATTCCCAGTCGCCTTTCCTAACTTTTAGGTTGGTAGGAAGTGATTACTTCACGTCTGCGACGTAAGTGATCTTTCCACCGGTGACCTTGTAGATGTACACGGTTGCAGCCTCTGTTGCATCGCCGTTTGCACCGAACTTGATCTGCTTGGTGATACCAGCTGCATCGTAGGTTCCAAGAGCAGCCTGAACTGCTGCACGGTCCTTTGCGCCTGCCTTGATGATGTTCAAGAAGACATTTGCTGCGTCGTAGTACTCAGCACCGTAGGTGCCAGGAACTTCTTTGTACTTTGCCTGCCATGCGGAGATGAAGTCAGCGGAACCGTCCTTACATGGGCAAGCAATGATTGCGCCCTCAGCTGCTGGGCCTGCTGCGTCTGCGTAGCCAGCCTGGTCCTTCACGCCGTCACCGAACACAAGTGTTGCCTTCACGCCAGCGTCACGGAGCTGCTTGGAAAGCTTGACAGCCTCACCGTAGTAGCCGCCGTAGAAGATGACTGCAGGATTTGCATCCTTCATCTTCGACACTGCTGCTGAGAAGTCAGCTGCCTTTGGATCGATCGAGTCGGAAGCCTTAACGCCTGCGCCCACTGCCTTCTTCACTGTGTCAGCAAGACCCTTGCCGTATTCGGAAGCATCGTCGATGATGCCAACTGATGCTGGCTTCAATGTTTCAACGATGTACTTCGCGATTGCAGGACCCTGAACTGAGTCGTTACCAAGGATGCGGTGGAAAACTTTCCAGCCATTGAGCTGAAGTTCTGCGTTGGTTGCGGAACCGGTCACGGTGCCGAGACCAGCTGCTTCGTATGCAGGAAGAGCAGCCTTTGACTCACCTGAGAAACCAGGTCCAATGAGACCAAGGATGGACTTGTCAGCAATAACTGCTGCTGCCACACCAGGTGCCTTTGCAGGGTCACCCTGGGTGTCAAATGTCTTCAACGTGACGCAAGCGTCTGGGTTTGCTGCGTTGTACTCGTCAACTGCAAGCTGCGCACCCTTGAGCATTGGAGCTCCGAGGTTTGCTGCGTCACCAGTTTCTGGGAACTGCAAGCCGAGGCTTACTGCGCAGTCCTTTGGTGCTGATGTTGTGTCTGATGCTGAATCACTTCCGCCGCATGCTGCGACGATGAGTGAAGCTGCAGCTGCCGTTGCGGCAAGCTTCCAGAACTTCTTCATGTGTTTTCCCCTTTAAGGAATGTGGCGGAGACCGCCGTTACTGGGTAGTAGAGAAAAACTACCCGTAAAAGTGGACTACCTCAATAGGAAGCAAGTCGCTCGACAAGGGTCACTACGTCTTCATGACGGTTATAAAGAGGTGCGAATCCGAACCGCATGAGGTTTGGTGGCCGGAAATCGGCGATGATCCCCTCTACGGCCATGGCGTCCACCAGTGCCTTTCCCCCCGCAAATCCAAGCGCCACATGGCTTCCACGGGATTCTGCCTCCCGTGGGCTATTCAAAGTGAAGCCCTTTTCGGCCAAATGGGCGTCAAAAAGGTCGATGAAAAGGCTGGTCAGGCTGATGCTCTTTTCCCTGAGGTTTCCTAGGGAGACTCCGTTGAAAACCTCAAGTGCGGCCTCCAGAGACTTCATGGAGAGCACGTTGGCGGTGCCAGTGAGGAAGCGCGAGATGCCCACAGCCGGGCGATAGTCCACCTCGAACTCGAATGGTTCGGCGTGTCCCCACCAGCCCTGCAATGGCTGACCGGACTCTTCCAACAGTCGCGGCGCAACGTAGATGAACGCGGGCGCACCAGGACCACCGTTGAGATATTTGTACCCACAGCCCACGGCGAAGTCGATATCAAGATCTGCTGCGTGAAACGGGACAGCACCTGCAGTGTGAGCGAGGTCCCACACCATGAGTGCGCCATGAGCATGTGTGGCTTTCGTAATGCCTTCGACATCGAGAATGTTCGCGGAGCGATAGTCCACATGGGTTGCCGTGACAACTGCTGTATTGCTGTTGATCGCGCCAATGATTTCGTCGGCATGAACTGCAATCAGTTTCATGCCGTGTTGATCCGCGACACTTTGTGCGATGTAGATGTCCGTTGGGAAATTGTTGATGTCAACGACAATCTCAGAACGATCTCTGCGAAGTGCAACGGCTGCCATCAAAGCTTTGTGCAAGTTGATGGATGTGTTGTCTGCACAAATCACCGTGTCTTGTGCTGCACCGATTATCGGCGCGATGAGATTGCCGACGCGTGAAGGCATCGCCAACCAATCTTCATTCCATGAACGAATGAGACGTTCACGCCATTCAAATTCGATGGTGCGATGCAAGACCTCGCGGGAACGAAACGTCAATGGTCCCAGCGAGTTGCCATCGAAGTAGTACGTGCCTTCAGGAATATCGAAGAGGGAACGAAGCGATGCGAGTGGATCTTTGGCATCAAGTTCACGAGCAAGTTCACGCGCTTCATTCAGATTCATTGTTGAGTCCCCTTCAGGATGTTCAAGCACCAGTCTCCCACTTGGGTTCCCCGTTGCAGCAGGTCATATGGCAAATCGAAATGGTCGCGGTCCTTCTCAAATAGCAGAGTCGTACTGACATTGTTCATCGACAAGCGGTCTGCAAATTCGGCATTCTGGCGAATGAATTCATCAGGCTCATGACCACCGACCGCGAGCAATGCATGTGACGCGAAAACGTTCAGTCGCAATAGTTGCGGGCTGAGCACGGCAGCAGTTTCCATCGTGAGATGCAAAGGGTCATTTGTCGGCGTAAGAACTAATGGTCGCAAGTCGTACACACCACTTAACAGTGCGACTCCGTCAATGAGAGATGCAATTTCTGCATCACGCGCGCACATCGCAGCAAGATGAGCACCAGCGCTGGAACCGGCGATGACAGCTCGTGATGGTTGTAATTCATCAATCGTCTTTTTCACGTCAGCGATGCATTCGGCAACGATCTCTTCAATTGATGCATGCGGTGCAAGCGTGTATTCCACTGCATGAAACGCCAGACCCTCACGGGCGGCCATCGGGCCGTTGTACAACGACTCCCCCGCCGACAAACTCTGCCAGTACCCACCGTGAATGAAGATGAGAAGCGGTACATGGGGAACTCGTAATACACGCGCATCCACGGAACGACTGAGGGTGGCGTAGTCAGCTAAATATTCAGCAAGTGGGCGTTTGGCAAATTTGGAAGGCGAATATTGGACATCCACTTCTTCCGGGGTCGCTGTTTGCCAATCAAAGACGCTCATTGCGCACCACGGTAGAGCAACGGCTACCCGTCTACGAAGAAACATGTGAGGTGTGGCAACATCAATACATGCCAAGTGGTGATGGAAACGGATGGGTCCTCTGCGATCGATGCAAAACCCGCCACTGGGGCCTCCACGGCGCCGCTGGGTTACTTCTTGTACGCACCGACCTTGTTCCTGCGTGCGTGTTACTGCAATTACGTGCGGCATGGACACATGGTGGTGGCACCTGGGCATTGCCCGGAGGCGCCCTTGACTCACACGAGACACCAGTGATTGCAGCTGCCCGTGAAGCATGGGAAGAAACCGGCATCGACCCTGAGGACCTCGCCTTTAAGGCGATCTACTCGGACGACCATGGCAACTGGCGATATGACACGGTGATTGCACATGCATCGTCTGATGTTGATGCATATGAAGCAAATGCAGAATCTGCAGACCTCCGATGGGTTCCGCTTGACGAAGTCGGTTACTTCGATCTTCACCCTGGTTTGCGAGCAACGTGGCCCGATCTCATCGAGCACGTAAAGACATCTCTGCAATCCTGATTAGCCCCATGAAGACTCGTCAGCTGTATTTGCTTCTCTCTGCCTCCGCACTTGGTGCCATGAGCTACGGCGTCATGTTCACGATGTTGGATGACTACCGCGACAAATATTCCATTGCAGAATCAAAACTGGGACTCATCGTTGCTGCTGGATTCATCACCGGATTTATCGCCAATGTTGTGATTGCCCCTTATGCAGACAAGGGACATGCGAAACGACTCGTCATTCTTGGAATCGTGATGGAAATCATTGGATGCCTCATCATGGCGTTCGGCGGATCGTTCATTGCACTGTTCCTCGGCCGGTTCCTCACTGGACTTGGTGGCGGAAGTACCGAGCCATCTGTTCGTCGCATCATCATCTTGGCGAACCCTCAAGAAATGGGACGAAATCTTGGCCTCAGTGTGAGTGCTGGAGTTGGTGGATTTGCACTCGGGCCTGTCATCTCTGCGGTCACCGTTGCAACATTCGGTCTTGCTGCACCATTCCTCATTATCTGCGCATTGCTGGCAATGACGTTGATCGGTATTTCACGCATGCATGTCGAAGAAGCAGACATTGCAGATGCTCCTTCACAGCGAATGGCTTTCGATCTACTTCGTCTTCGCCCCATCCTTGGAGTCGCCATCATCGGGCTTGCATTGTTTGTGATGATCGGAACATTCGACTCGTTGTGGTCGGTGATGATGGAAGACATCAATGCCCCCACTTGGGTCGCAAGTGTCGGCATCACCATCTTTGCGATGCCCATGTTGTTTCTTGCACCACTCGGTGGGCGCTTGACACAAAAAATTGGGCCGTTCAAAGCAAGCATCACTGGCCTCTCTGTCGCGGCCATCTTCATGACGTTGTACGGCACCATTGGTTCGCCGTACGCAATGTTGGTAATCGGACTCTTCCATGGCGTTGTTGACGGACTCACCATCACCGGCGGTTCCGCCGCAATTGCATTGGTTGCTCCAAAAGAGCGTCTTGCATCAGCTCAGGGTTTGTACAGCGGATTACAGACGTTGATGGGCGGACTTACTGCCGGACTTGCCGGGTTGACATACGAGCACATTGGGCGCAGCACGTTCTGGGTCTGCACTCTCGTCATGCTCAGTTTGGTCGGTGGCGGCGCATTTATTGCGCGTGACCACTTACATATCAAGGGTTAGCTAGCGTGCAGCCTGAATTGCATTCCACACATTGATGGATGTGCAGGGCATGTCAATGTGTGTGACACCGAGATGACTCACGGCATCAACAACTGCGTTGTGTACTGCTGGTGTTGCTCCGATTGTTCCGGCCTCACCAATTCCCTTTGCACCCAGCGGGTTGCGAGGTGTTGGTGTTTCCATTGACACACGTTCAAAACTTGGAAGTTCCGCAGCAGAGATAAAACCGTAGTCAGCAAGGTTTGACGTGATGGGGTTGCCATCTTCGTCGTACGCAACTGTTTCAAGAAGTGCTTGTGCAACACCTTGTGCGATTCCACCATGCACCTGACCATCAACGATGAGCGGGTTGATGATGGTGCCGGCATCGTCACATGCAATGTGGCGAATCACGCCCACCATGCCTGTTTCAATATCGACTTCAACAACACAGACATGTGTGCCGAATGGGAATGTTGCACCTTCTGGGACGTAATCCACTTCAGCTTCCAACGGTGCATCAATGCCCACCATCAGTTCGGACCACGTGCGCGCTGGTGCGGGCGAACCTGCAACATGGAATGCACCACGAACGGTGTCAATCACGATGTCTTCTAATGCGGCTTCCAACAAGTCTGCTGCGCGCTGACGAGCCTTTTCCAGAACTGCATCAGTTGCAAGCTTGACGGCACTGCCCCCCACTTGCAGGGAACGCGAACCACCGGTACCGCCACCACGAACAACATCATCAGTGTCACCAAAGTGGAACTCAATACGATCGAATGGAATGCCCGTTGCATCCGACACCAACATTGCCCACGCCGTGTGGTGGCCCTGACCGTGTGATGAAGAACCGGTACGAATAATCGCGCCGCCATCGGCTTTGATTTCTACGGAGCCATAATCGCCTGAACCCATGGGGTTTGTGGTTTCTACATACGACGCAAGACCAATGCCCAACTGCAGCGTATCATTCGCGGCGCGACGACGTGCTTGTTCTGCACGAAGGTCGGCATAGCCAGCAGCTTCCAACGCTTTATCGAGTGCTGCTTCATATTCACCGGAGTCATACTTCGCACCCATTGCAGTTACTAACGGGAATGCTGATGGCTGCAAGTAGTTGCGACGACGCACCTCTGCAGAGTCCTTACCAATGACGCGTGCGAACTCATCAATCGTGCGTTCGATTGCAGCAGTTGCTTCTGGGCGACCAGCACCGCGATATGCAACGGTCGGTGTTGTATTCGTGACAACTGAGTGCGATTCGAACTGCACCTTTGCAATGTCGTACACGCCGCCCGCCATGAGACGAGTCATGTACGGAAGAACTGCTCCAGCCTTTGCGTATGCACCTGCATCCTGCAAAAGGTCAAGACGGTACGCGGTGATGCGACCATCTTTCGTGCCACCCATACGTGTGCGCTGACGTTGTGCACGGCCATGACCCATCGACAACATGTTCTCGGTACGACTCTCTGTCCAACGAACAGGGACGCCCAACTTCAATGCAGCCCAGCCAACGATGATTTCTTCTGCGTATACGCCAGACTTTGCGCCGAATCCACCGCCGACGTCTGGGGTGATGACACGCACTTGATCCTTTTCAAGACCCAAGGTGTCAGCAAGGCCATCACGAGCACCATGTGCACCTTGGCTGCATGCCCACTGTGTGAGGCGTGTGCCGTCCCATTGCGAAGCACATGAGCGCACTTCCATCGGTGCAGGCGCAACACGCTGGTTCTCAATGGTGAGATCAACAACAACATCACAATCAGCAAAGATGTCGCCTTCTTCACGGGCAGCAAATGTGAGAACAACATTGCTTCCTGCTTCAGGGTGCAACAACACATCGCCCTTAAAGGACTCGTCCATATCAAGAACTACGGGAAGTGGTTCGTAGTCGACAATCACTGTTTCAGCAGCGTCGATACCAAGCGTCTTTTCAGTGCTGACAACAACCGCAACGATGTCTCCTACGAAACGAACCGTGTCTTTTGCAACGTATGGAAATGTGATGCCCGCATTCATCATGGGGTTCGCAGGCGGCGCTGGATTCAGATTCACATCGTCGGCTGTCCAGACATGCAAGATGCCAGGCATGGAGCGTGCTTCATCAGCATCAATTGACAACAGCTGTGCATGTGCCATTGAAGAACGCACGAAAGTGAGATGCACTGCACCTGGCAACTGCAAGTTGGCGATATAAGTGCCCTCGCCCTTTAGGAAGCGTGGATCTTCGACGCGAACAACGCGTGTACCCAAGATGCTCATGCTGACCAACCTCCGTCGACTACGAACTCTGAGCCCGTGGAATATGCACTGTCATCGCTTCCGAGATACAACGCAAGACGAGCGACATGAATGGGTTCTGCTTCATAACCAAGCGGGATACGTGTGCGCACCATTTCACGTACGCCTTCACCGGCCGCATCAAATGTCTGCAACATTGGCGTGTCGATGATGCCGGGGTGAATCGAGTTCACACGGATGCCGAATGGTGCGAGTTCTTTTGCAACACCCTTTGTCATGCCGCGCACAGCCCACTTACTTGCTCCGTATGCAACGAAGCCAGGTGTGCCATCAAGACCAGCAACAGACGAGATGTTGATGATGCTGCCCTTTTGACGCTGCACCATATGGGGCGCAAGGGTTTTCATTCCGAGGAACACTCCCGTGACGTTGATATCCATCGTGCGTTCGAATGCCTTCAACTCGGTGTCCATGATGGAACCACGTTCGAAGATGCCGGCGTTATTCACGAGAATGTCAATCTGACCGAAGGCCTTGAGCGACTCTTCAAGCACAACAGCCCAATCGGCCTCGCTTGTCACGTCATGATGCAAGAAGATGCACTTCGAACCATCGGGAGACAGTCGCTTGGCTGTCTCATTGCCGACTTCATCAAGAATGTCGGTGATGACGACGCGTGCACCCTCATCGATGAAGAGCTGAGCTTCCGATGCGCCCATTCCACGAGCACCGCCCGTAATAAGTGCGACTTTGCCTTCGAGACGTGATTTTCCCATGCAGAAGTTCTACTCCATGGGGTTAGTGCTGGACTACCCCAGCTTTGTCCTCGGCACGTACTTGACGCAGTAGACGGACAGCGACAACGACAAGCAGGGTTGCAAACAGCGTGTTCGAGACCGAATCGGACATCTTGTCGGAGATCCATCCACCCGCGTAGGCCGACAGAATGCCACCCAGCCCAAGAATCGCTGCCGATTTCAGATCAGCGTTCTTCTTTGCCCGATTGCGCCATGTACCCATTAAAGAGGTGGGGATGATGACAGCAAGCGACGTTCCCTTGGCGACAGTCGCTGGCATATGTAACAACATCATCATTGCGGGCACCATGACAACACCGCCGCCGACTCCGAGAAGTCCGGCAAGAATTCCCGTCGCAAGTCCGATGCCGATGAGCGCAGCAATCATGCCGATGGAGAGAACTCCGCGCACTCCTGAATCGAGAGGCAGGAACAAACGAATAGCTGTGACTGCGAGCAAACCGGAGAAGGCAATCGCCAGTGTGCGATGTGGCAGAACTTCGAGAAGACGAGTTCCGATGAGCGCTCCAGCAAGTGCACCCGCAGCCAGACATGCAGCGACACGCCAATCGACATTGTCGTGCATCCAATATGACACCAACGATGACGCCGAAATAGGAAGGACAGCTGCAAGTGATGTTCCGTGCGCCATCCTTTGATCCAACTTGACCACCAACACAAGGCCGGGCACCAGCAAAATGCCACCCCCGACGCCAAACATTCCCGAGAGAAACCCCGCGCCAATACCGACGAGGAGTATCGCCAGAAAATTTCTCTGAGCGTGTTGAGGTACTTGCTGTTCAGCCATTGCGTGCAATGCTCCCACAATGCGCGTCAATTTCGTATCGTTCAGGGAATGCGCAGGTCTTGGTTGACTTCATTAGCTCTTGTCGCCATAGCGACACTGGGCGCATGTGGGAGTGCTTCAAAGGCGACGCAACCAACACCTTCTGATACCAGCGCCATCGTGAAGGAATTGCTGACTCATTGCACCAATCTTGCAGTGCCAAAGTTGGGTCCGGGCACATTATGTGTTGATAAAGACTTTCGTTGGTCAACAGATGACTTTTCATTCCCCAACTGGGGTAGTTCTTCATCGGCAGAAGGAAACGTCACGGCACAGACTTTGGTCCGACTCTTTGGCCACGATGCCGTCTGTGTTGCAGGCGAAGCATCGCAGTGTGTTCTTCGTCCATCTGCAATTCAGAAGCTTGAAGAGTGGAACACTGCGTTGAACGGCGGACGTTGCGAGGGACTTGCCACCTTAAGTACTCGTTTACGACTTGGATTGGATTCGCTCAAGACGTATGAACCAGATGCGCGCAATACGGCCGACCTCTCCTCTTCCAATCCAGCACTCAATGAATCAATAGTTCATTGGTGGTCAACTCAATTCCTTGACGAAGTCAGTAATCGTGCCGCAAGCACTCGACAACGAACTCCTCTGCAACTTGTCGGCGATCTATTCTTCAGCCTGACCAATGACTTGGGTGACACCGTTGGCATGTACCAAGGCACATCAGGGCACTCAGTCACTCCATTTGCAATTACACATCGCGATGACAATTTCATTATTCACGTGTACGACAACAACCACCCCGGTCAACGCTTCGAAATCTTTGTCAATGAAAAGACCAATACTTGGCAATACCCACACGCATTTCATGACATTGCAGGAAAGCCCGTTACGTGGAAGGGCGGAACAGGCTCACTTGAGCTGACTCCGATGTCAGCACGCAGCGGTCCTTTCCGCTGCCCCTTTTGCACGACGTCTCTTTCTCACTCTCCGAATGTTCTCACCATCGCATCGCGTGATGTCTCTGCCGCCGGCTTTGTTGAGGTCAGTACGAAGAAAGGAACGCTTCGCGCAACACCATCGGGAATCTCCAACTCCATTGAAGGTGTCACCTATTCAGTGGGCAAAGGAAGCACCGGTGGCCTGATGACGGTTTCTATCCCCTCTTCCATCAAAAAATTCGATGTACATATCAACCGCGCTTCTCAGAACCTTCCAGCCGCAGATGTCGTTGTCAGTCTTCATCGCCCCGACGGCGCATCACTGCAAGTCAGTGGCGACCTTGCCCACGATGTCATTGACGGCTCTCATCAATCGCATGCATTGATCGCCGTGAACAACGAAGGCACCTTCATCTCTGCACCAAAAGAGAACATTGCTCAACTCAGCCTCGGTGCAGGGTCACGCATCAGCCGGCGCACATTGAATGCCGGTGAATCAATGACCGTGCGATCGATTTCTGGAAACAGCATTGAAGTTTCGCTCAAAGGCGCGAACGGTGGCACAACACCGTTTGCAAAAATCCCGCTATTGAAGAACAGCACGACGATTGAGTTGACACTTTCCATCAACGAGAAAGGCAAATTGACCTTTCTCCCTTCGCGAGTGGAACCAGTACGAATTGCTCCTTCCGATTCATCAGGTAAGGCTCGCCAAACAACGACGACAACGTCAGTTCCCAGCATTGAAATTTCGGAACCTGACTAGTGCGGCAGGTAGTTTCAATGCATCGAAACAAAGATTGTTCTCTTCTATAAATTCACACCGCTAGCCGATCCAATTGCGATCCGGCTCTGGCAGCGCTCGCTCTGCGAGAGGTTGAATCTCAAGGGTCGCATCATCATTTCAAAGCACGGAATTAACGGCACTGTTGGTGGAGATTTAAAGAACATCAAGTTGTATGTGCGAGAGACACGCGAGTTTGCAGCTTTCAAAGACATCGATTTCAAGTGGTCCGACGGACTCGGTGATGATTTCCCTCGCCTCAGCGTTCGCGTGCGAGAAGAGATTGTTACCTTCGGCGTCCCTGAAGAGATTCAAGTAGACGAAAACGGAATCATCGGCGGCGGACAACATCTCAAGCCAAACGAGGTCAACGCTCTTGTTGCAGAACGTGGCGATGATGTTGTTTTCTTCGACGGCCGCAATGCATTTGAATCGCGCATCGGCCGATTCAAGGACGCAATTGTTCCCGACACAAAAACAACACCAGATTTTGTACGAGAACTCGAGAGTGGCAAATACGACCACCTCAAGGACAAGCCCATCATCTCGTACTGCACCGGTGGTATCCGTTGCGAAATTCTCTCCGTCATTATGAAGAACCGCGGCTTCAAAGAGGTGTACCAAATTGAAGGCGGGATTGTTCGATACGCAGAGCAATTCCGCGACAAGGGTCTATGGGAAGGGTCGTTATACGTCTTCGACAAGCGCCTCAAACTTGAGTACGGAAAAGCAGAGACCTTGTTGGGTTCGTGCGATTACTGCAATGAGCCAACGAATGATTTCTATAACTGTCGCAATCTTGCATGTCGCACACGCATTCTGGTGTGCGACAACTGCACTACAGAAGACGAGCCTCAGTGTGCGGATTGCCGCTAGCGCGTAGCGCCAGCGAAATTAGTTAACGAAACTGCGAAGCAACTTCGTTCCAGAAGATGCCATACTTTTCCAAACGCTCTTCTGGTGTTGCACCCATGGTGAAGTCCGGAACACAGATTTCATCGAATCCGAGTGCCTTGTATTCAGCTACGGCATCAACAATTTGCGATGGCGTTCCCACCACTGCACGATCAGCAGGCACATGTGCCTTCAACTTCTCAGCAGCATCTTCGGTTGGTGTGATGAAGAACAACGGTTGCACTGATGTACGAACGGTTGCTGGGTCGCGACCTTCCTTCTCACATGCCTCGCGCAACTTCTTGATGACTCCGCCTGCAACTTCAGGTGTTCCCCAGGTGTTCCACTCTTGAGCGAAACGCGCAGTGAGGCGCAACATGCGGGTACCACCGGTGCCCACCAAAATGGGCAGTGGTGATTGCACAGGCTTTGGCTCGCACGGTGCGTTAGTAATCGTGAAGTGCTCACCCTTGAACGTGGTGCGCTCTTGGCTGAGCATGCTGCTCACAATTTCAATTGCTTCGGCGAATCGATCAACTCGCGGCTTGGCATCGAACAGTTCAATTCCGAACGCTTTGTGTTCGTTGATTTGCCAACCGGCACCCATACCCAATACGAAGCGACCATTGCTGATCTGATCAATCGTTGCGGCACGGTTTGCAATCAGTGCTGGATGGTTCACCGTTGTCGGTGTCACCAGCGAGCCGAGACGCAAACGCGATGTGGTGGCCGCAAGCGCAGACAACACACTGAAGCACTCGTTGAAGTTTCCACCGATGGGTTCACCATCGGGAGTATTCGGCATGTAGTGGTCGGCATACCAGAAGCCATCCCAACCCATGTTCTCGACCTCTGCGACGAAGTCACGAACTTCAATCCAAGGATGTGCGCTGTTTGCCCAAGCGGAGAAATACATGTTGAACTCGAATCAGCTTGGTCCGCTGAACATACCGCGGTATGCCGTTGGCTTTGGAGGAGTGGATTCGCCTTCGTAACGAGTTGTCTCTGCGCGAGCAACAACGCCCCAGTGCACTTCGTCAGGGCCATCAGCAAGACGCAAGGTGCGCTGGCTGGCGTACATGCGTGCAAGTGGTGTCCATTGCGAAACGCCGGTGGCGCCGTGCATCTGAATTGCATCGTCAATGATTTGGCAGACGCGGATGGGCACCATTGCCTTAATTGCGCTGACCCAAACACGTGCTTCGGCGTTACCCAAAGTGTCCATCGCCTTTGCAGCACGCAACACCATGAGGCGACATGCTTCGATTTCAATACGTGCCTTTGCAATGACTTCTGGGTTCTTACCCAAACGTGCAATCGGACGACCAAATGCTTCACGCGTGAGTCCACGACGAACCATCAACTCAAGCGCACGTTCTGCAGCACCAATGGAGCGCATGCAGTGGTGAATACGACCAGGTCCGAGACGAACCTGAGAAATCTCAAAGCCGCGACCTTCCCCGAGAAGAAGGTTGTCCTTCGGTACGCGCACATTGTTGAAACGCAGGTGCATATGACCGTGTGGCGCATCGTCTTCGCCGAAGACTTCCATTGGACCAACAATCTCAACACCCGGGGTGTCCATTGGAACAAGAATTTGTGAGTGCTTGCGACTTGGTGGACCATCAGGGCTGGTGAGCAACATGACAATCATGATCTTGCAACGTGGGTCGCCTGCGCCAGAGATGTAGTACTTCTCGCCGTTAATCACCCATTCGTCACCATCAAGTTGTGCCAGACACGCGATGTTCTTCGCGTCGGATGAAGCAACGTCTGGTTCTGTCATTGCGTATGCCGACCGAATTTCGCCCTTCAACAAAGGCTCCAGCCACTTGGCCTTCTGTTCTGGCGTGCCAACACGCTCGAGCACTTCCATATTGCCGGTGTCAGGCGCCGCACAATTCATGCTCTCTGATGCAAGTGGGCTCTTGCCCAACTCCACCGCGATGTATGCGTAGTCAAGGTTGGACAGGCCCTCACCTGTCGCAGCATCTGGAAGGAAGAAGTTCCAGAGGCCACGCTCACGTGCTTTGGCTTTGAGACCTTCAAGAATTTCCAGTTGACCTGGTGCATATGACCAACGTTCGGCGCGTCCTTCGCCCAATGCGTAGAACTGTTCGGTTGCTGGTTCGACTTCTTCGGCAATGAACTTCTTCACTGCGTTATACAACGGCTGAACCTTTTGCGACATCGCGAGGTTCAAACCCTCGTCGGTTTCCACTCCTGAATGCATTCCTGGCTTTGGCATCACGCGCTCCCTCGGGTCGTGGGGTCTCTTGGCCCCTGAGGTCACCCTAGTTCTCCTCGGCTCTTCCAGCCCATGGCGGAACTTCCCCTCGGACTGCCTAGGGCTTATTGGCTAGGGTCATTTCCTCAATCCATATGGGAGGCACCATGTCGAGGTTCAAAGATCACAAGCCCGCAACAGCGCATACGAAGGCTCGTAACGCCGCGGTCACCACCCCCACCGATGCCGGGGACTTTGAGCGCGCTACCCGTGGTTTCATTGCTCCGCATCCCACTGGCCACATTGTGGACTCCACCGGACGCACTGTCATCAATGTGAATGACTACGAATTCCTCACTGTTGGCAACGAAGCACCCGACACGGTGAACCCCAGTTTGTGGCGTCATGCGCAACTCAATCATCACCATGGACTCTTCGAAGTGCGTGAGGGCGTCTACCAGGTGCGTGGATACGACATCTCCAACATCACGTTCATGCGCGGCAACACCGGCTGGTTAGTCATTGACCCTCTCACCACTGAGCAAACCGCTCGCGATAGTTACGATCTCATCACCGCGCAGCTTGGATTCCTCCCTGTCGTTGCCGTGATCTACACGCACTCACACACCGACCACTTTGGTGGCGTCCTTGGCGTGACATCTCAGGAAGAAGTTGATGCAGGACGTTGCATCATCATCGCGCCAGAGCACTTCATGCGCGAGACCGTCGGCGAGAATGTGATCGCTGGTCCAGCGATGAGTCGACGGGCTATCTATCAATTCGGACCATTGCTTCCTGCCGGTCCGACCGGCCATGTTGACTGCGGCTTGGGTAACTCTGTCCCGATTGGGCCTCCAGGTCTCATTGCGCCGACACACGACATCACTTTCACTGGCGAAGAAATGATTGTGGACGGAATTCGCATCATCTTCCAACTCACGCCTGAAACAGAAGCACCAGCCGAGATGAACTTCTTCTTCCCCGATCTCAACGCACTGTGCATGGCAGAGAACTGCAGCCACACAATGCACAACTTGATTCCTATTCGTGGCGCACTCGTGCGAAACGCAATGAATTGGTCGAAGTACATCAACCAAGCGATGGAAATGTTCGGTGCAAACACCGACGTTGTTTTCACATCACACAACTGGCCACGTTGGGGCAACGAAGATCTCATGGGATTCCTCACAAATCAACGCGACCTCTACAAGTGGATGCACGACCAAACGATGCGTTACGCCAACCATGGTCTTGTTCCTACTGAAATCGCGGAGACATTGCGTTTACCCGAAGAGTTTCTCGCCAACGACCACACCCGTGGCTACTACGGCGACCTCATTCACAACTCAAAAGCTGTGTACCAGCGCTACCTCAGTTGGTACGACGGCAACCCTGCAAATCTCAACAAGCTTCCGCCTGTCGAAGTCGGCAAGCGATACGTCGAACTTGCAGGCGGTGCAGATGCACTTCTTGTAAAGGCACGCGCTGCATTTGAAGCCGGCGATTATCGCTGGGTTGCAGAATTGGTGAACCACCTCGTTTTTGCTGATCCAACGAATCAGGCAGCTCGCGATTTGCAGGCTGACACTTTGGAACAGATGGGCTACCAGGCAGAATCTTCGACATTCCGCAACGCATATCTCAATGGTGCACAAGAGCTGCGCATTGGACCACCACCTGCTCCGAACGGTCCGTTGCGTGCGCGCGGATTACTTCGCGCAATGTCTGTCGACCAAGTGTTTGACACCATTGCGGTACGACTCAAGTCCGAAGATGTCGGTGGTCAGAAGTTGTTCATCAACTGGACATTCACCGACCTCGATGAAAAGTGGACACTGGGGCTTTCGAACCGCACGCTCTTTCATATTCAAGGACGCCACGATGCAGCAGCATCGGTCACTGTCTCGATGAAGCGCATGACACTCATTGACATAGTGACTCAGGCAACTACTTTCATGGATCAGATCAATGAAGGCAACATCACCGTTGATGGCGACCCAGCAGCATTGTTGACAATCTTCGGAAACCTCGACGTATTCACGCCGGCGTTCCGCATCGTCGAACCGTAAATAGCTATGGCTCATCGCGTTACAGCTCCAGCAATGCAACGTGCGCAACGTCTTCTGAATGATCGTGTCTCACCACACGTTCTGGGCGATGGACTGAATTTTGAAGTCTCCGCTACTACAGAATTCTTCGAATCTCCTGGCTACGACATTGCAACATCATCCCCGCTTGAACGTTTCACGCTTGGAACCAAGTGGGGCCGAGCATGGCACACCCGTTGGTTTCGCCTCTCTGCGAATGTTCCCTCACAGCTTGCAGGCAAATCACTCGTTGCACATATCGATCTTGGCTTTATTGGACGTGGCGACGGTTTTGAGGTTGAGGCGCTCGCCTACCGAAACGGACGAATTCTTCATGCGATTCAACCTGACCGCCGGCTCATTCATCTAGGAACTGGTATCGCTGGTGAACACATCGAATTATGGATTGAAGCCGCAGCAACACCGATCATTGCCGGACATCAATCAGGATTTGGTCCCACATCGTTTGGTGAGCCATCAACAGCACCGGCTACTCCGATTTACACCCTGCGCACAGCACGCCTCTGCATCTTCCATGCAGATATCAACGAGTTCTCTATTGCATTGCATACATGCATCAACTTGTGTCTTGACTTAGACGACAAGTCTCCGCAACGTGCACGTATTTTTGCTGCACTCGAAAGGTGCGACCAGGCATTCGACTCCAATGATGTCCACGAATCAATTGCTCGTGCTCGCGAAGAACTCCAGACTGTCCTGTCCGTCGGCACTGGTCCGTCAGCGCATCGCATTGTTGCAACAGGCCATGCGCATCTTGATACCGCATGGCTATGGCCAATTCGCGAGACTCGTCGTAAGGCTTTACGCACATTCGCAAACGCTGTTTTTCTTCTCAAAAACAATCCCGATGCAGTCTTTTGTCATAGCCAAGCGCAGCATTACGCCTGGGTTGCTGAAGATGCTCCCGAGCTTTTTGCAGAAGTCCAGCGTCTGGTAGCCGAAGGTCGATGGGAACCTGTTGGTGGCATGTGGGTAGAGACAGATCTCAACTTGCCTTCGGGCGAAAGTTTGTTGCGCCAGTTAGTGCAAGGCCAACGCGCCTTTACACAGTGGTTCAACACAACTTGCAACGGTGCATTTCTTCCGGATGACTTTGGTTATCCCGGCGGCTTGCCACAGATCGTTGCTCACGGCGGATGCGAATGGTTCTTCACGCAAAAACTGAGTTGGAATGAAACGAACCGAATGCCGCATCATTCGTTTTGGTGGGAAGGCATTGATGGAACACAAGTCTTCACTCATTTCAGTCCCGTTGATACGTACAACGCACTGCTGACAACGTCACAACTGCGATTTGCAGAGAGAAATTTCCGTGATCATGTCGGCGCGTCATCATCCCTCGTTCTGTACGGCCATGGCGATGGTGGTGGTGGACCCACTCAGACAATGATCGATCGTGGCCGACTCGCTGCTGACTTAGAAGGCGTTCCTCGCCTTTCATTCGGCACTGTAAAGGATTTCTTTGCAGACACCATGGACGAATACGGCGCTTCCGCCCCGCGTTGGGTGGGCGAGATGTACTTCGAAAAGCATCGCGGAACATATTCGACTCAGGTGAAAACAAAGCAAGGCAATCGATGGAGCGAACGCCTTCTGCATGAACTTGAACTGTGGTCAGTATCGGCAGGGGTGCGCCCTTCCACCATTGATGTTCTCTGGCAACGGGTCCTCACTCAACAGTTTCACGACATCATTCCCGGTTCTTCCATCGCATGGGTGCACGATGATGCCGAGGCAGAACATGCCGCGGTCGCAGAAGAGATCGAGATCATCCTTGCGCGAGTGATTCCGGTCGCCGCAGGCCCCACCCATGTTCTGAATCCTGCGCCCATTACGGTAACAGCAGTGGTGGACATCGATGGAAATCCCGCGTGGGTTGATGCTCCAACTTTTTCTTCTGCTCCGACAGCATCAGAACTTCCTGATCATGTTCAAGCTGTCACTGTTGAGGAAAAAACTGATGGATGGCGAATTGCAAATGGCATCATCTCGTTTGATATCTCGCGCAATGGCCACATTGACTCCGTCTCCAACGGGGCTCGCAATCTCCTTCCGCCAGGTCTTGTTCCATCATTCACTCTGCGACAGGACCGCCCCGCGGAATATGACGCTTGGGATATTGATGCAACTGACGCCAATGCGCCCATTGATGCGTGGCTCAATGAAGGAATCACCGCAGTGGTCGAAAGTGGGCCGTTACGAGCTGTTGTCGAATGTGCATATGCAACTGACGTATCGCAGTTCACCGTTCGATATATCTTGCGAGCAAATTCGCCCACCATTGACATCACCCTTGATGCAAATTGGCAGGAGACAGAGCGTCGTCTGCAATGGCAATTGCCGACTGGTCTTCGTTCTGTGAACGCACTTTGTGGCACACAATTTGGCCATGTTGAGCGCGCTAGGCATGCCAACACCAGTTGGGATATTGCTCGCTTTGAGGTGTGCGCGCATCGGTATGTCGCAGTGCACGAACGTTCATTTGGAGTTGCAATTCTGGCCGATGGACCGCATGGATACGACGTACGAGGTGATGAACTAAAGATCACTCTGCTTCGCGCACCAGGCTTTCCAGACCCACAAGCTGATCTAGGACAACAGCATTTGGAATGGTCCGTGATGCTCACCGATGGTGACCCACTTCTTCATGGAATCGAAGAAGAAGCCGCTCGCATAGCTCATCCATTGCGTGTTATCGACGGAATACCCGCTTTGCCACCGCTGAACATTGAGTTACAAGTTCCTGGCGTCCTGATCAGCGCAATCAAGCCAGCAGATGACGAATCGGATGATCTCATTGTGCGGGTGTGGGAAACCTTGGGAGGGCGGTCCACTGGCACGTTGAAAGTAAAAGGCGCTTCAGTGGCGGAATTATGTAACGGGCTTGAGGAACCACTTGATATTCCAATTGACATCATTGACGATGTGATGGAACTTGAACTTCGTCCTTTTGAAATTCAAACGATTCGTATTAAACGCTGACTTTTATTTCAAGAGTTTCAAACACGTCACACCACGGAACGCATCGGGCGTGATGAAGATGTTGTATCGATAATCCGTCCAACAGTTGGAACCTAAGACCTTTATTTTGTCTCCTCCCAGTTCTCCACTGGTCCGGTCAAGTGGCCAGTCACCGTTGAGATCAATGGCAGTGAGTTTGCGAGACAACTGAGCCGGAGTAACAGTGCCTGTGTACACACCGTCCTCATTCAACTTGGATGTTCGTTTTTCCATTTGTGCAACGCGCAATTTCGCTTCTTCTGCACGGGTAGTCGCTGTATCAGCTGCAGCCGATGCTTTGTCGGCTAATTCACGTGCTGCAGCAATGTCTGATTCATACGCATCTACTTTTTCTTGCAGTGCATCCACCGTTGTAGTGAGTTCCACCACAATCTGAGAAAGCTGTTCAGGTGTGTACACATCGCCAGGGCTGACATCTGGAAATTCACCTTCCGAGCGAACAGTGGTGTCTGTGCTGTCATCGGCAAAGATTTGCATGGCTGAAGTACCAGCCCATACAACGCCCACCGTGACGATGGACAGCGCCACCGCGATGAGAGAAGCACCCACCATGTTTGAAGTCAATCGACGCATATCTTGACTGTACGTACTGGGTGTCTCGCCTCGGCATTGACCAGCCGTCAGGCACTACTCTCACTGTGTTGCAAGGTGCAACACACACAAGGGGGGCTGTGATGGCTGAGCGTTTTGAAAATGGATACGGCGGACTCGTCGCAGTTGTCACTGGTGGCGGCACCGGCATGGGTCGTGAGCTTGTTCGTCAGCTCACAGCACAAGGTTGCGATGTCGCAACATGCGATGTCATCGCAGAAAACCTCGAAGCCACCGTTGAAATCTGCACTGCTGATGGGAACAAGGGTCACATCCTCACGCACATCGCCGATGTATCTGATGAAGCACAAGTTCTCTCTTTCCGCGATGCAGTAGCCAATTGGCGCCCGCATGTCCATGTGTTGTTCAACAACGCTGGCATCGGTGGTGGTGGAAGTTTCGTTCTTGATGATCGCGCAGGTTGGGAAAAGACATTCAACGTGTGCTTCGGTGGTGTGTACAACAACACTCGCGCATTTCTTCCACTTCTTCTCGCCGCACCATTTGGTCAAGTCGTTAACACAAGTTCTGTCAATGGCTTCTGGGCCACTCTCGGGCCGAACGTTTCACACACCGCCTACAGCGCTGCAAAGTTTGCAGTGAAGGGTTTCACCGAAGCTCTCATCACTGACTTCCGTCTCAACGCACCAACACTTCGCGCATCCGTTGTCATGCCCGGTCATATTGGGACCGACATCATGATTAACTCGCAGAAGTTGCAAGGCGCAGACCCTGCAACGATGACGCAAGAGCAACTCGATCAAGTCCGCGAGCGTTACGAGCGTCAAGGCACCGACATGTCAGCCATCAGCGATGATGATCTTCGCGCCCTCATGAAGTTGGGTGCCGAAGGTTTCCGCGATGTCGCACCAACTTCGGCCGCCGATGCCTCCAAGTTCATTCTTGATTCTGTTTCTCGTGGCGATTGGCGCATTTTGGTGGGCGACGACGCTGTCGTTCTCGATGACGAAGTGCGCAAGGCTCCGAAAGACGCCTATTTACCTGAGTTCATGGAACGACTTCACGCACGTGGCGCCATGAACGCCATGGGCCGCTAACCCAGAGAGTTTCCGTCGACTTCTAGCGAGGTTCGCCTCTCGTTCACCTAGAAGAAATGTGCCTGCATCACTATGTAGACATGGAAAATACAGCAAAGAAAAGTTCAGTTTTCGAATACGTCGTACTGGCCATCTCTTCAGTTGGACTTGGTGCTTACTGTGCATCATTTGCACATCAGCTCGTGATGCAAGCGGTTCTCATGTCGATTCCTCCTGCCACCCTGTTCCTCTCCCAGCGCCGTAAGAAGGCGTCTCTGCCAGTGATGGACACACCGCGCCACACCGCAGTGGAATACTTAACGGGTGTTCACGCCGCCTGAGTATCTCTCCCCTTCGTCTATCAAGACCTTCCGCGATTGTCCGCAGAAGTTCAAGATCAGTCGATTCGACAAAATCAAAGAGCCGCCATCGTGGGCCACGCACCTTGGATCATTCGTCCACGAAGTGCTTGAACACCTTTATGGCCTTCCTCACGAGGACCGCACCAACGATTCATTAAAGGCTCTGGCCGGCGAACTCTGGACCACCAATGAGTGGGAAGCCAAGGTTCTAGAACTCACCGAACCCAAAGGCGGCATTCGGGATTTCAAAGTCGAGGCGTTTGCCAGCATGACCAACTTGTGGAAGTTGGAAGACCCTGCAGAAACCGACCTGGACGAAATGGAAATGAAAATCGAAGCTGAGGTCGAAGGCGTCCGCATGCTCGGTTACATCGACCGTTTGGTCATCGATGATGAACAGTCCGCAATTATCTCCGACTACAAAACCGGCAAGATTCCGAACGAGCGCTTCACATCTGAGGATGACAAATTCTTCCAGCTACTGGCATACGCACTCATGCTTGAAGCGACAGATGGCGTGCCCACCAGCAAAGTTGAATTGCTGTACCTCACACAATCTGCAAAGCACGAACTTGCTGCAACTCCCGTGAAGCTTTCCATCGCTAAGGGAACAATTGTTGAGACAAAGGAAGCTCTTGATGCTGCATGCGGCACCGGCGACTTCCATTGCAACGTCACCAACTTGTGCAACTGGTGCCATTACAAAAAGATTGGCATCTGCCCAGCCCACAAGAGCTGAGGCCAACGTTTATGTGGCACTCCATCCTTCATCTCGATCCTTCCATTCTTGAAAAGATTCTGCGCCCACTCTTCATCTACGGCTTCTTGCTGATTGCGTTACGCCTAGGTGGCCAACGCGAACTTAGTCAGACAACTGCGTTGCAATTTGTGCTGTTGCTGTCGGTTGCAAACGCAGTGCAAAACGGAATCATCGGAAACGATGTCTCGGTATCTGGCGCAATCATCGGCGCCGTCACACTCTTCCTTGTCAACGGCGTCATTGAAATCGTCACGAGCCGTAGCCCAAAGGCACATCTCGTCATCATTGGCCGCCCCGTAGAACTTGTGATTCACAATCGTGTGCAAGTTCGCACTTTGCGACGTCAACGTCTCAGCAACGATGACCTTGAGCAAGCAGCAGTTGCCGCCGGAGGTGAATCCATCAATGACATTGAACGCGCCACGTTGGCATCCGATGGCACCATCCATGTCGTTCTCACCTCTCAGGTCAATCTTGCGGAACAAATTCGACTCTTGAACATCAAGATCGACAAACTCCTCGCAGAGAGGTAACAAGCAACTACTAGGCTCGCTCTTCGTGAGTTTGCCGACAACAGTGAAACGCCGACCGCACTATGCATGGGTCATCTTCGTCACGGCATTCATCACTCTTTTGGGAGCAGCCGGATTTCGCGCCACACCGGCAGTGCTCATTGATCCACTTCGCGACGAGTTCGGCTGGAGTCGCAGCACCATCGGTACCGCCGTCAGCATCAACGTCATGTTGTTCGGTCTTATGGGACCATTCGCTGCTGCCCTACAACTTCGCTATGGGCTACGCCGCGTCACCATTGGCGCACTCACTGTCATTAGCGCCGGCGCATTAGCCACCACGCAAATGTCTGCACCATGGCACTTGTATTTGTTGTGGGGCGCAGTGGTGGGCACAGGTTCTGGCTGTATGGCCACAGTGTTTGCATCCACAGTTGCATCGCGATGGTTTGTTGCACGTCGTGGTCTCGTCACAGGAGCACTCACTGCTGCATCGGCAAGTGGACAACTCGTCTTCCTTCCAATTCTTACTCGGCTCGCCTCAAATCAAGGCTGGCGATGGGTGGGCGTCACCATTGCCATCAGCGCACTGACGGTCATCCCCATCGTTGCTATTTTCCTGCGCAACTCCCCTGCGGAGATGGGGCTTCTTCCCTATGGGGCTGACGCCAATTACGAGGCACCGGCACCCCTGCAGAATCCCATTCGGTCTGCATTCTCTGCACTCAGTGATGCTCGCAAAGACGGCATATTCTGGTTGCTGTGGGGTTCTTTCTTTGTGTGCGGGCTCTCCACCAATGGACTCATTCAGACCCACTTCTTGTCTGCTGCACATGATCATTCCATCTCCACCACTACAGCAGCCACATACCTCGCCCTTATTGGCGGCTTTGATGTGGCTGGCACCATCTTCAGCGGCTGGCTCACCGACCGCTACGACCCCGCAAAGCTGCTGATGGGCTATTACGCCTTCCGCGGACTCAGCCTCATGGTGCTCGATCCCGCACTCACTGGTGGCGGCTTCGGACTTGCCGGGTTCATGATGTTCTATGGCCTCGACTGGGTGGCAACAGTTCCACCCACCGTCACATTGTGCATTCGTCGTTTTGGCGCGCAACGCGGGCCTCTCGTATACGGCTGGGTGTTCTTCGGTCATCAAGTGGGCGCTGCAGTCGCAGCATGGGGCGCTGGCTATCTTCGCGACTCCACCGGGTCGTATCAATCGGCATTCTTCATTGCGGGCGTTGCATGTCTCGTCGCCGCATTTGGTGCGGGCCGTATGACACAGAAGCGCGTTGTCACACCATCTCTGGCATAACAACGCGCTTCTGTTGAAACGTATTCGTTATTGATTACTCAAAACGCAAGCATCCGTCTTCCAGGTTTGCAAGCGGAAGAATTTCCTTCTCTGCCCAGTAGTCCTGGTCGTGCTTCCATTCAGACTTTGTACCTGACTTTGGCATGAGGTGCTGTGCACGCAAGAGGTAGTTGGGGTTGAAGTTACTTGGCTCAATCCAACTTCCGATTTCCATGTCGGCATCTTCTGGACGCAACTCTGGGGTGACACGATGCGCACCCTTTGAATCCATCAGATTGAACATTCGAAGGATGAAGTCGGCCATGAGGTCAACGCGCAATGTCCAGCTGGCACGGAAGTAACCAAAGACCCATGCGAGGTTAGGAACACCCGTGAACATCATTCCGCGATAGGTCACGGTTTGACTCCACTCGACAGGCTTGCCATCTACTTCGAATGGGATGTCTCCCAACACGCTGAGGTTGAATCCTGTTGCCGTGATGATGATGTCGGCATCAATCTGTGTGCCGCCCTTAGTCAACACACCGCCAGCATTGAATGTTTCGATTTCATCGGTGACAACACTTGCCTTGCCAGAAGAAATACCTGCAAACAAATCACCGTTAGGAACAAAAGCAATGCGCTGTTGCCATGGACGATACGAAGGTGTGAAGTGCTTCATGTCGTAATCCTCTGGCAAAAGGTCCTTCACGCCTTGAAGCAACATGTCGCGCACCATTTCAGGTTCTTGCACAGACATCACGGTGACCATGTGCTGATCAGCAAGAGTCTTGCGACGAGCAATTTCGTGAATCCACTCTTCGTTGACCTGCAGTGCACGCAATTGATCAACAAGTTCATTCGCATTACGACCTGGAATGAAGTACGTCGGCGAACGTTGCAACATCGTGATGTGTTCCACATCTTCTGCCATTGCAGGGACAACAGTTGCTGCAGTTGCACCGGAACCGATGACGAGAACTTTCTTGCCCTTGTAATTGAGATCCTGTGGCCACGTTTGTGGGTGCACAATTTGACCCTTATAGGAATCCATGCCCGGCCACTCTGGGGTGTAACCCTCAGAGTGCTTGTAATAGCCCTGACACATCCACAAGAAATTGGTGGTCATCTGGAAGGTGTCGCCCGTGTTCAAGTTGGTGACATCAACGGTCCACAGATTCTCTGCACTTGACCACGATGCGCCGGTGATGCGGTGGCGATAACGAATGTGCTTGTTGAGGCCATTGTCTTCAATCACCTCACCCATGTACTTCTTGATTTCTTCAGACGATGCAATCGGCGTGCCGACCCATGGCTTAAAGCGGTAACCAAATGTGTAGAGGTCGCTGTCGGAGCGAACCCCTGGGTACTGATGCATGTGCCAGGTGCCGCCGAAAGTTTCGTATGCCTCAAGAACAACAAAAGACTTGTTTGGGGCCTGATCCTGCAAGTGGTACGCGGTACCAACACCTGAGATGCCTGCACCCACGATGAGAACATCGAAGTGCTCGATGCCCTGCTTGCGTTGTGTTGACGAGTCTGCGGTCATGGTCATAATTGCCCCCTGATTTCCACTCCCGATACTAAGGCTGTGGCGGTGTTGGGGCACGGTCGAAACCCCATCCCCGTAAAGGTTTGGTCTGCCTCACAGAGGCACCATCATCCTGAATTAGTCTCCCCGTTGGGGGTTTGACATGTTTGACATCATTATTCGCGGGGGCACAGTCGTCGACGGCACTGGTGCTCCATCGCACATTGCTGACATTGCCATTACCGATGGAACCATCGTTGAAGTTTCAGAACGCATCGTGGGTGAAGCACACGAAGAGATCGATGCTCACGGCAAGCTCGTCACTCCTGGATTCATCGACATTCACACGCACTATGACGGTCAAGTCAGCTGGGACACTTTGCTCGAGCCATCAAGTTGTCACGGTGTCACCACTGTCGTCGTTGGTAACTGCGGTGTTGGTTTCGCACCTGTGCGCCCTGGCCAAGAAGAGTGGCTCGTGCAACTCATGGAAGGCGTTGAAGATATTCCCGGCACTGCATTGCATGAAGGCATTAGCTGGGAATGGGAGACCTTCCCTGAATATCTCCATGCCATCGACAAGCGTCGTTATGCAGTCGACATCGCTGCATATGTTCCACATGGTGCTGTTCGTGGATACGTGATGGGTGAACGTGGTGCACGAAACGAAGACGCCACCGCCGAAGACCTTGCAGAAATGGCACGCATTGTGCGCGAGGCACGTGAAGCGGGAGCTGTTGGGTTCTCCACCAGCCGCACCATGGGTCACAAAGCAAAAGACGGCCAACCAGTTCCGGGCACATTTGCAAGCGCAGAAGAACTCAACGCACTTGCTGACGCACTTGTCGCCGGTGGTGGTGGAATTTTTGAGATTGCACCAGAGGTATTGCCCGATGGTGGAGATCAACCCACAATGGGAATGACGGAAGAACTGCAATGGATGGGTGAACTTGCATTGCGCACGGACCTCAAAGTCACGTACTTGCTCTTGCAATACATGACAATGCCCGATGCGTGGAAGCAAGCACTCGACCATTCATCAAAGATTCTTGAGCAAGGTGGCTATCTGCGTCCGCAAGTAGCAGCGCGACCATTCGGCATGATGGTTGGTTGGGCTGGGTATCACCCATTTAGCAAGCGCCCAACATTTATTGAACTGTCAAAGTCGCTTTCGCTTGAAGACTTGAAGAAGGAACTCGCAAGGCCCGACGTGCGTGCGCAGATTCTTTCTGAAAAAGATGAGCCTGTTGATCACCACATTCAGTTTGATGGCCTCGGACCTCGCCTTGGTCAGATCCCTCATCTCATTTACGCAATGGGAGACGGCACCGATTACGAACCAACTCCAGGGATGAGCGTGAAGGCACTCGCAGATGCCTCCGGTGTCTCTACCGATGAAATGGCATACGACCTTCTCAATGCAGACGGCGGTAATGCCTTCCTTATGTTCCCCACACTGAACTATGTGGGTGAAAACCATGACGTGATTTACGAGATGCTCACGCACCCTGCTGCAATCAACGGACTGAGCGACGGCGGTGCACACGTGCGAATGATTTGTGATGCATCGATTCCCACTTACTTGTTGTCGCACTGGGCACGTGATCGTGCACGTGGTCCAAAGCTTGCAGTGGAAGAAGCCGTTCGCTTGCAAACCACTGCAACGGCTGAGGTCCTTGGCCTCACTGATCGTGGTCGTATTGCGGTGGGTCAACGAGCCGATGTGAATGTCATTGACTTTGACAATCTCAATATCACTACCCCGTACTCTGCGAACGACTTGCCCGCCGGTGGTCGTCGATTGTTGCAATCAGCAACTGGATATGTCGCCACAATCGTGAATGGCACCGTCACACGCCGTCATGGCGTCGATACAGGCGAACGTCCTGGTCGATTGGTGCGCGCGTAACTATTGATCGGCGCGCGTGAGTGTTCGCACTTCACGCGAGAGCAATGGAACCGAAGATGCGACTAACGCGACTGTTCCTGCAACGATCAATGCAGTTTGCGTTCCCACAAATTTCGTAAACGGCCCAGCAACAAATAGTCCAATAGGCGCAAAAATCATGGAGCCGAACGCGTCATACGCCCCAACTCGCGACATTGCATCTTCCGGAACATGTGTCTGCAAAGTTGTGAGCCAGTTGGCATACATCACATCGATTGCAACACCGCCAACAATTGCAGTCATCACCAAGAACCAAATGGGCATCGGGACAGCCATTGCGAAAATCCACATCGAGATAGTGGGCATCACACCGATTGCGAGAAACAGCGGCCGCTTCACATGAATACGCAATGCCGCAATCGTTCCAAGCAGTCCACCGAACCCCCAGCCCGCCATCATGAAGCCCATATCGCGGGCGCCGTGCAGTACTTCTTTTGCACGAACGGGCGCCATCACACCAATGAAGCCTTCAAATGCTGGGTGAAAAAATGCGAACGAAAATACAACAATCACAATCCATCGACGCGATGAGAATTCAGTCCACCCTTCTTTCAGTTGGGTGATGACGCCTACTTCTTTTTCCTCTGCAGTGGGTGCTTCACGATCAAGGTGTCGCATAGAGAACACCAAACACCCAGCAATGAAGAATGAAAGGGCATCAATCAGAATCGCCCAGCCAGAACCAAATGCTGCGACAATCACACCCGCAACTGCTGCACCAAGCGTTAGCGCAAGGTTTGCACCCATGCCGACGAACGCATTCGCCGACTGAAGAAGTCGGTTCTCTACGATCTGCGGCATCAGACCCATAAATGCTGGGTACCAGAGCGCATTCAAGACGCCAAAGACAAAACCATTGAACGCCAATAGCGGAATCGAGGCGTGATGCGTGAGAAAAGCAAGTGCACTGATGGTCACAAAGATGCTGCCGAGCAAGTCCGTACCGCCAACAAGCATTGCGCGACCAAAGCGATCCGCTGCCACCCCACCGATAATCATGAACAACACGAGCGGCACCATGTGCGCAGCCGTGACGATGCTGAGAGACCCTGCGTTTCCGCCGGGCAAATCAAGAACCCCAAACGCCAATGCGATTGGCGTCATTCCGTTACCGAGGTTGCTCACTACACGCGATGCAAACATCTTTCGAAAGTCTGCATTGCGCCATAGCTCGCGCACTTGATCATTCATGATTAGTGCGAGGGCATGCCCTCAGGTGCGCCAGATTGTGCCGCAACATACGTTGGACGGAACAACAAGATAAATGCAAGTCCACCGGCTGCAATGCAGACAGACGACACGATCAGAGGCTGATTTGAGGTCAATCCCGTTGCGATATAGCCCACAAGAATTGCCGCTGGGACCTGAGCAAGGCTCTGCACACTGGAGTAGATACCCATTGCTTGACCTTGTTGACCAGGTTCAGCTGAACGGCTCACCAAGCTGGTGGTGTTTGCCATAGTCAGGCCATTAAAGAAAGTGAAGAATGGAATCGCGATGTACAACCAGATTTGCGATGTCGTTGGCGTGAGGAAATACACCGCCATCATGACAGCGTTGCCAAACATGCTGAATCGCAGAACTTGGAAGTCTGCAAGTTTCTTTGCAACACGAGGGACAAACACCGCCTGCGAGATTGCAATAAAAATTCCGACTAACGCGAAATAGTCACCAATCTTCGATGATCCGAATGAAAAGTTGTTGCGCAAATACACGCCGAAGAATGACGTAAAGAATGTGAAACCGGCACTAAACAAGAAACTTGCGAGCAGTACAACACGAAGTCGTGGTGAGCTGAATCCGTGCACCACGTTTGTCACAGCCTGGGAAACCCTGATGCGACCAGCGTGGAACTTTTCCTTGATCGTCTCAGGGAACATCGTGAGAATGGCAAGACAGTTCAGCAATGACAGGACGCCAGCAAAGATGAACGGCGTGGTTGCACTAAACCAACTTGGAGTATGGAACAAGCCATAGAAACTGATACCAGGTGCGCTGAGCTTTCCACCGATGTATGGCCCGATAACAAAGCCCATACCGAATGCAGCACCCAACATGCCGAAATTCTTTGCACGTGTCTGCGGAGTGCTGATGTCACCTACCGCAGCGTTTGCAACTGCGATGTTTCCACCGGTCAAACCATCAAGGGCACGCGATGCGAACAACAAAGGAATGTTCTTTGTTGCAATACCTACTGCGAAAAGGAAATAACCAATCGCTGTTCCGAAGATGGAGAGGGCCAAGATCGGACGGCGACCGAATCGGTCTGACAACTGGCCAAGAATTGGCGCGGCTAAGAACACGCAGAACGGGAAGATGCCCTGCAGCCAGCCCAACAAGATGAGTGGCGCAGTTCCGTGCCAACCCGGGGTCACACAAAATGGCCCAGGGGTAATCAGCAGAGGGAAAACAGGAATGAGGATGCCAAATCCGAGAAGGTCAACAAAGACCGTCAGGAAAATGGGAAGCATGGGGTTTTTACGCACCATGCGAGGTTACTGGGAAAGGTCTTAGCGACCCTTCCATTCAGGTGCGCGCTTCTGTGCGAACGCGGTTGCGCCTTCCTTGGCGTCCTCGCTGCTGAAAACGGCCTTCTGCAATTCACCCATGAGGGCTGGATTGCCATTGCCAATTTCATCAAGCATGAGTTGCTTGGTGGCCTGCACAGCAAGTGGTCCATTGGCAGAAACGCGACCGGCAAGTGCCAGAGCTGCATCACGAAGACCAGCAGCTGGAACTACCTCATTAATAAGGCCGAGTTCCTTGGCGCGGTCTGCGCTGATTGGATCACCCGTTAAGCCCATTTCCATGGCCACTGCCATCGGGATACGTGCTGGCAAACGAACTCCGCCACCTGCGGCGAACAAGCCACGCTTCACTTCAGGAATACCAAAACGAGCAGTATCAACCGAAACGATGAGGTCGCACAGCAACACAACTTCAAAACCACCGGCGAGCGCATGGCCATTTACTGCTGCAATCAATGGCTTCTTGCACTTGCGCAGTGCTGCGAATCCGAGACCAATCTTTGCGATGTCTTCACCAGCAGCAAATGCCTTGAGGTCCATGCCTGCACAGAAGATCTTCTCGCCTGCACCAGTAATCACGATGGCGCGAACTTCTGGGTTCTCTGCGGCGTCGTTCAATGCATTTGAAAGACCTTCACTGAGTGCGCCATTCAATGCGTTTCCAGCTTCAGGACGGTTCAAGGTAACAACGAGAACGTTGTTCGTGATTTCTGTCAAGACTTCCATGGCAATCCCCTTCAAAAGTGATGATTTAGATTGCCACAACAGAGCCGATTCGGTCTAGTTCTCCGCCGCAGTCTTGAGGTTTTTCAGAGTTTGTTCCATGTTGCGACGATTGTGCTCTGAGCGTTCCGCCACCCCACTGACGATCTTCCCAAGGAAGTTCTCAAATTTGCTCCGGTGATCGATCCAGCTATGAGTCACCGAGCAGCCAGTTGCGGTTGGTGTGATTTCATACACCCAATCGCACCAATTCTTCCCTAATGCCATCAACGCAAAACTGAACTTCTTGGGCGCATCAACCTCATTGACCTTCACTGAAGTGGACCAAGCTTTGCTGCCGTTCTTATTACGACCTTTGAAACGAGCACCCATCGCAACGCCCGTTGCGCCCTTCACCCATTCACCACCAAGGTTCTCTGGTGACCATTCGCCCATGCGCGGCAAGTCAGTCACAAGCGCCCAGACAAGTTCTGCTGGAGCTGCGATTTCTTGAGTCACGGAAACTGTTGCCACGGGGCACCTCATTTATTCAGAGCCAAGCAAAGACCACTTGGACTGCTCCCAAATTAACCCCAGATGTGTTCGCCTTGGACCCACGTGGCATGGAAACCAGGACCGCAACGGCTGGGCAGTTTTACTTTTGCAATCGGGCCGGCAGTGATGTCCTGTGCGGCGTAGATCCAACACTCTGACGCATATGTCTCAAGGTTCGTACAGATAGTCACGACATAGCCATTGTCTTCTGCCCCACCATTTGTACTGCGAGCAAATGCTGATTCGCTTCCCAACCAACCATCGCCATAACTCACTACTTCACGCTTCAGCGTCTCATGGTCGTACTTCACGAGGTCAGTGAAGATCAAAGTCTTTGCTTCTAAAGGAATGTGCTGATGATACGAATAACGGGTCTTCTGTCCGTACAAGTCGACATCGGGCAGACAGAACTCAACGTTGAGATCATCCAACGACTCTTCCGATGTCTCACCAGTACGCATGTTCATGCGCCAGCGATACAGATGCGACTTCACTCGCATATACGCAAGCATGCTCGCTAATGGGCCTTCCGCAGGGTCGCGCTTAATGCGTGGATCCGGCTGCATGCAGCCATCCATGATGATCCAATCGCCTTCTTCCCAAGCGTTCACCATGTGCAGCACATAACCCGGCTTGAACTCGAACCACTTCACTTGGTCTTGTGTTCCGTATCGCGGCATCACACCGATGCGCGACGGCAGGTCTGGTTTGAATGTGACGACACGACGACCAATGCTCTTCAACATCTCAGGATCGTGAAAGAACGGCCAGTCGTGCAGGATGCTGTAGTTCTCGGTGATGGTGATGTCGTGCGGTAGGCGTGGCCCTGGCAGATCAATGCGTGCAACGTGCTTTAATGCACCGTTCTTGTCCCACACGTAATAGGTGTAAAAGCTTTCAAAGTCTGCGTAGTCATAACCAATGAGTTCACCGGTGCGCATATCTGTCTTCGGATGCGCATTCAAAGTGGTGCGCAAACTGCCGCCGAAATCTTGCAGCCCTTTGGTGTCAAGAGTGACGGGATCAAGTTCGTACACAGAGCCTGCGTTGTACCAACCAGTGAGCAACTTCCCATTGTGAATGTTCAATGTTGTGTTTGCAGTGTCTCGTACGTAATCCGGATTACGCACTTCTTCGTAACCACGCGCTTCGGCATCGCGAAGGTCGAACTCTGCCATCATGCCGTTGCGTGTGGATGCAACACCGTTGATGTCGTCTTTCAACACTTCTGTCTGTACGTACTTGCGCGAGAAACTCACTTTGCCGTCACGGAAATAAATGCCGTACACCATGCCGTCACCATCAAAGAAGTGATGGTCAAACTTCGGACGGAACATCGGGTTCGGCGACTGGCGGTAATACGCGCCATACATGTCAGCGGGAATTGTGCCTTCGACCTCTAGATCGTCAGCGGTGATCTCAGTCATGACGGGTGCATAAAACCCATGAAGATAGGGGTTTCCTACATGCAGCTCGTCGTTAACCCATGCCGGTGCATCATCAGGGTCTGGCATCTGCGATTGCAGCACGCGTGTACGAAGATCCATGTTGTTCCCCTATTCCCGCACGCCAACCACAAAGCTGGCAACTGTCGACAACGAACCACCAATGTTCAAAGTTCCGAAAGTCTTTGCGCCATCTACTTGGATGTCGCCGGCACTGTTCGTTACTTGCTTCACCGCGTCAAACACCATTCGTGCACCCGTTGCACCAACTGGATGCCCTCCACCAATCAGACCGCCACTGGGGTTGATGGGCAAATCTCCGTCAGGGTCAATGAGGCCGTTTTCGATTGCCTTCCACGATTCACCAGGAGCAGTAATTCCGAAGTGATCAATCGCCATGTATTCCGTTGTGGTGAAACAGTCGTGAGTTTCGATGCCATCGAGTTGCATTGCATCAGAGATTCCTGCACGACGAAACGCATCAGTAATCGCATCATTCACATGCGGGAAGATGAACTTGTCGTTCTTACTGCGCTCCAACTTGTCCATGAACTTGATGCCCGCATTGCGATGACCCCAACCGAGAATTTGTGCTGTCTCTGATGCCTTCTTGTTATGACGTGATGCGTATTCCAGCATGAACTTTGCAGAACACAAAATGAGTGCCGACGCACCGTCGGTGATCTGTCCACAATCCTGACGACGCGTTCCGGGTTCGATTATCGGGTTCGCCACATCGTCATCCGTGAAACTCAAATCAGTGAATTGCCATGTGCGCGTCTGAGACAAAGGATTCAACTTTGCATTTCCGTAATTAATCTCTGCGATGCGATTCAGATACTGACGATCAAGTCCGTATCGATACGCATATTCCTCACCAAGCAAACCGAAAACTGCCGGCCACATGAACGTGCAAGAGATTCCCTCATGCCCTTGCCATGACGCCGCGTTTTGATTCACTGATGATTGGTCACCAGGCAGTGCCTTCTGCTCTTCGACACCAATGACAAGAGCCACGTCATATCGTCCGGCTTCAATCTCGGACATCGCGGAAAGAATGGCAAGTGACGAAGATGCACATGCACCTTCGTGACGCATTGCAGGCTTGCCCCACAGGCCGGGCACAACCTGCGACGCCATTGCGCCGAGGTGACCCTGAGCGCGCTGCAATTCAGAAAATGCATTGCCCACATGCACTGTGTCGATATCAGCGACATCTACATCTGCATTCGCAAGAGCACCCTCAATGGCCTCTCGCATCATGTCGGAGATATCGAGACCCTCACGCGCATAGCTTCGCGAGAAGTCTGTTTGGTAGCCCCCCAGGACATACACCGGTGCCGTCATTTTTCCCCCTTGACCCCTCTGACGGTAGTCGGGTTTATGGCTAAGAGCGAAGTAGATCAGGGCATTGTCACAAGGGGAAACCCATCCTTGGACACCCACAAAGTCGAGAAGCCCATGTGGTTCAATTGATGGGTGTCCCGTTCCAATGTTTCCTCTGTGCATCGTTGGGGAAAAGAAGGTGCAGCACTCCTCTTCCTTCTAGGGATAGCAGTCGTCGCTGCAGAGTTCGCACACCGATTCCGTGAACTGATTTTCTTCGCATTGAACAACATTTACGGCGAACGCACCTCGGATATTCCCACCGTTAATCCTGATCACAACTCCACGCTCGTAGTCCGTGGTATCGCATCGTTCAAAGTTGTGCTCATCATTGCTGCCGCAGTCATTGCCGCTCGCTACATCAGCAAGTTGGCCACCAACTGGCGACACGAACGTCTGGGGTTAGAGACAGTCTCAAAAGCAGCAGACGGAATAGGTGAAGGCCCGTCAGTGCGTGCCACCCTCATGCGCTCCAGCGCAACATTGGTTGCAAGTTTTGGCGCAACCTCCATCGGTCGCGAATCCGCAATTCTCGAAGCTGGTGGAGCACTCGGCTACTTCGTCGGAAAGAAGTTGAAGGGTTTTGGTCCATCAATTGCTGCTGGCGGAATTGCTGCCGCGTTTGCTGCTGCGTACCACTCACCAATTGGCGCAGTGATCTATACAGCCGGACACCTCGGCGTGTGGAAACACAAGCGCTCAGTTGTGTACAGCGCTATTGCTTCCGCCACCGGCTATTTCTTTACTCTGCAATTTCTTGGCGGGCATCCACTCTTCCCACGTTCGCAAGGCAGCACGCGCAACATGATCATTCTTGGGTCTGTTGCACTCATTCCAGCAATCATTGGCAGCCGCCTCTTCCTAGAAATGCGCGAGCGCGTCGGAAAAGTTCAGCTCTTCAAGAAGTACCCACGAGTTAGCACAGTCTTCTTCATCGCAGTTTCTGCCATCACCGTCGCTATTGCACCTGCAAGTGCCGGCAACGGCATGGAAGCGCTCCGAACTGCCGCAGTGGTCACGAGTGTTGGTATCGCATTAGCAATGAGCATTGGCCGAATGATCGCTGTGACAGCAACACTGGGAGCAAAAGTTCCCGGCGGCGTCTTCGTACCCTCAATGTCCGTTGCTGCTGGGTGGGCGATGTTGACATTCACATGTCTCAATGCCGTCGGTGTTCATCTTCCTTCTACGTGGTGGGATGGCATGTTGGTCGCAATGGCCGTCAGTGTTGCAGTCAGTCTTCGCACTCCATTGCTCGCCGTCATTGTTGTCGCAGAGATGATCGGTCAGATGTCAGTTCTTCCCATATTTGCTGTCGCAGTCGGTATCGCAACCCTGCTCAACCGCCGTTTCGACAAGTTCCAAGAATCACGTACGCATCAACCAATTCATGCAATGCATGATGAAGATGCCTAGACCTATTTCGTAAACGTCAATCCGGCAAAATCGCCCGAGGTGCGCCATTCTTCAAGATGATTGAAGAATGCAATTGGACCACCAGGATGCCCGCTGCTGTTCATCTGTTCTTTTCTGCCCATCGGCTTGCCCTCGTTGTTGTAATAACCCGGGGTGCAATCCTCACCACCACGCAAGCCTCGCGTATTCGACGTAATCAACTCAATCCATTGCTCTTCCGCCGTCAAGGTTGATTCCACTTCCTTTGCGGAAGTCTTCTCTGCTTCCCCGATGACAGCTGCAATCGCAACACTGTTCTCCACGTAATTCTGTGGAATGTTTGAAATCAGATTGGCACCTTGTGCAACACCAATGACGTACATATTGGGAAATCCATGCACATGAATTCCGTGCAATGACCGCATTCCTTCTTCCCAGTAACCAGAGAGCGTTACTCCATCACGACCCACAACGTCGTAGCCACTGCGTCGCTTATATGAAGTACCCACCTCGAATCCAGAGGCAATCACAAGGCAGTCAAGTTCGTAATGCACGCCATTCACCCATACGCCGGTTTCATCAATTCGCTCAACACCCTTGCCATTCGTGTCGATAAGATGGGTGCCTGCGTTGTTGTACGACTGCAAATACTCATCATGGAAGCATGGGCGCTTGCACAGTTGGCGATACCAAGGCTTTAACGCCTCCGCTGTTTGAACATCATTCACAATGGAATCAACACGAGAGCGAATCTCGGACATTTTCTCGTCATCGCTCAGTTCGTAGGCCCGTTGCAAAGTCTCGGGGCCAACAGGCTCCCCTGCTTGCACCATCTCAATCACTCGGTCACGAATGCGCAACGAGATATCTGTCCACCCATCTTTCACAAGATCTTCTTCGGCGAACCCCATCGTCTGCAGTGTGGTGAAATTCATCATCCACTCGCGTTGCCAACCTGTTCCCAATTGCGAGAACCACTCCGCATCAATTGCATGATTATTTCTCTCATCAATCGCCGATGGTGTTCGTTGAAAAACAAACAGGTCTTGCGCAGCACGCGACAAATGCGGAATGCACTGCACCGACGTTGCACCGGTTCCGATGATCCCCACTCGCTTGTCGGCAAGTTTCGACATCAATGCACCAGATGGATCTCCACCTGTGTATTCGTAATCCCAACGGCTGGTGTGAAACGCATGGCCCTTAAATGATTCCAAACCAGGAATGCCCGGAAGTTTCGGACGATGCAATGGACCTGTTCCCATCACGAGATGACGCACACGCAAAACATCACCACGATCGGTATTCACGATGTACCGAGAGGATGATGCATCCCATTCGATTGCGGTGATACCTGTGGAAAGTAAAGCTCCGTTGTACAGATCAAATGTCGTAGCGATTCGTTTCGCATGGGCATGAATTTCTGGTGCCGGAACATATTTTGCAGATGGGACGGTTCCCGTCTCTTCTAATAACGGCAGGTAGATCATCGCTGCGGTGTCACACATTGCACCGGGATACCTATTCCAGTACCAAACGCCTCCGACATCGCCCGCCTTGTCAATGAGGCGAACATCGGTGATGCCGGCTTGCTTAAGACGAGCACCAGTGACCAATCCAGCAAAACCTGCTCCGACGACCAGAACTGTCACATCCTCATGAATGGATTCACGTTGAGATGGACGTACGTATGGGTCATCGAGAAGGTTTGCGAATCGTCCGCTGGGCTCTCGATACTGCTCGTTGCCATCGGACCGAAGGCGCTTCGTGCGCTCAAAGTTGTACTTTTCGCGAAGTTCCTGTCGTTCTTGCTCTGTGAGTTGCACGGCCATACTTGATTTTCCCACAACGCACGGCAGAGCGACGAAGGCAAAAATCTGTAGAAGGCGCGAGGAAAATTTCTTAGCGGCGACCGGTGAGGTCGATGAGGCGAGTCTGAAGATCTGCTGTTTCTGGAACAGTGCCGCTTGGGCCCTCACCGAACATTCCGGTGTTCCCGATCATTGGAGCCATCGGCGAGAGGCTGTTCCACACAAACTCAACCACTGGTGGGTCAAGGGTGATCTCACGGCCAAGACCTGCAGCCAAGTCCCAAGCATGTAACGCAAAATCGCCAATACGGAACATCAACAAGCGATCAGCAGGCATATCCATAATCGCGTGCTCAACAACGCCGGAGAGGTCGCCAAATTCTTCAAATGCCTTGACGTGATCAACCATTGCAGCCGCATAGTCAGCTCGTGGATTATCGCTGAACTGGAAGTTGCTAAAAGTAGAGATCAACTCTTCTCGTTTTGCACCACGCAGTGCCATCGTGGCCGAAATTGCGCCACCCACAATGTGGCGGAGAAGTTCGGTGACATCCCAACCATCACACTTGGTGGCCTTTGACCAATCAGCATCTGCTGTCTTGTCGAGTTCGGCGGTGAAGGAGTTGATGGCGGATTGGAGCAATGCAATTGACATGCTCCGAAAATAGTTCAACCGTTAGAAAAGCCCGTTGTTGGGCGTCGAGTTGATTCGATAACTAGTCACAGCAGCTATCGCGCCAACCACAAGTACGGCACTTGTAATGAGCGTGTTCAGGAATCAAATCAGAACCACACAATTGACACTCTGTGAAGATGCCGTACCGTGCCCTGCATTGATCATAGGTAGGAGTTGCGACAGTCTCTGTTGCAGGTGCATTGGTCTCGTTCACGTCACTCATTATTGCTCAGTAACAATGCCACTAGAAACATTAAAGGGGCGGAGGCATTGCCCCCACCCCTCCAATTAGAGATAAACGATTCAGATTTATTCGACGCGCAGGCCGGAGATCGCGCGGGCGATGACCAGCTGCTGAATCTCTGAGGTGCCCTCGAAGATCGTGTGAATCAAGGAAATGCTGGTCGGGCTCTTACAGATTCCGTTTCGGCTAGTTCAACGCGGTTCCTTCTTCCCTGCGGCGCAATACCAAGAAGATAAAGAATCCGCCGACAGCAAAGAGAAATCCGGCGAGAAGAGACGATGTGAGACCGCTTGATTTGGCCGTCGCGGTGATCTGTACTGGCACAGCCACTGTCACTCTCTTGCCAAATTTATTGGTACCGCTGATGACAATGTCGCCTGCACCGCTTTCAACATCATCAGGAAGGTCTATCTTGAACGATATTCTCCCAAGTTTTGACACTGTGACCGACCGTAGGTAACGCGGGTCACTCCCGGATTTTGGATACAACCACACATCAACTTTCGCTGCAGGCAGAAAACCACCAATCTCTAAAGAGAGATGGTCCTTAGAGGAAACCGGCACCACTCCCTCGGCCGTCAGTGCGATCTTGATATTCGAATTCGTTACCGAACCAAGAGAAATCTCTGCTCCTCCTGCTGTAACAGTTAAAGATGAAGGCAACTGCACTACGTCTGGAGTCGTAGCCACTCCACCAACGAGTGCGACCGGTTGTGATGGAGTGTCACGATTGAATGAGCTAGACGACTCTGGAATTGGTGGAATTGTTGTAGTTGCAAAAGTTGTTGTCGGGGCTAGCACCGAAAACGACACCTTAAAACTGTTGGTCTGGTACCCATCACGGAAATTACATGTAGCCAACCCTCGTGAATCTCCCCGAACATATGCTGTCATTGTGTAGACCCCGGGTGTAGCCGGCGCGGTAATTTTTCGCGAATACAGCATCACATTTGATTCAGATCCTGTGGTCATTGCGGTAAATGTGTCTGTTCCAGCTTGTGGAACACCCATCGTCCAAGACTCGTCATACGTTAATTTCTGTAGTCGAAAATACATATCTGGGTACCACGGTGCAGCGTCACTATTCATTGTGTTCGCGCATTTCAATTGCACAAGGATGGACACTTCTTCACCTGGATTCATACGGTTGTTTCCGTTAGCGCTCACTGTCCACGCCTGAACCTCAGTAGGACGGCTTCCCGCGATAGGCAATACAACGTTTGGAGCAATGGTTGTACTTGACGTTGTCGTGCTGACCGCTCCAACAATAAGAGATGTTTTCGGCCCATTAGTGCGACCGTTCATCTGCATCTTGCAATAGATGTAATCCGCAGCAGCTCCAGCGCTGTACACCAGAACCGAATAGGAGCCCCCAACAGTCGGTGCGCTGAGCTCTTGGGTCCATGTCACTGTGTAGTTGTTATTCGATAAAACCTGTGTCCCTCTCCAAGCGTCGCCGCTACCAACCGAGGTTCCCGAGGAATTCTGTATGTCATATTTAAAAAGCGGCGTTCCAGTGGGCTTTCCATACATAAATCCGTTACTCATTTTGTTTGGACATGTCACCGACACCTCCAACGAGAATTTTCCAGTTGGTACGACAGAAGACGGTGAAACGGAAATGGTCCAATTGCTATAGGTACTTTGGACGGCCGTCGTTGTTGTTGTCGTAGTCGGCGGAACAGTTGTAGTTGTCGTAGTTGTCGTAGTCGTCGTTGTTGTTGACGTCGTCGTCGTTGGCGGCAACGTTGTCGTCGTCGTTGTTGTTGACGTCGTCGTCGTTGGCGGCAACGTTGTCGTCGTTGTCGTAGTCGGCGGAACAGTTGTAGTTGTCGTAGTCGTCGTTGTCGTAGTCGGCGGAACAGTTGTAGTTGTCGTAGTCGTCGTTGTTGTTGACGTCGTCGTCGTTGGCGGAACAGTTGTCGTCGTTGTCGTAGTCGGCGGAACCGTCGTCGTTGTTGTTGTCGTAGTTGTTGGTGGAACCGTCGGCGGAACAGTTGTAGTTGTCGTCGTGGTGTTAGAAGATGGCCCGACAACGCCGGCAGAAACATATGGCTCCAAACCGGCAGTGCCGTCGTTGCCAATAAAATAAAGTTGCGAACTTCCGCATGTCGTTAAGCCCGTGTAGTAACCACTGAAGCTACCTGGCCCCAAGTCAGTCACCATCTGTGTTCCTGCAGATGTGAGATCTGTTCTCCACAGTTCAGTTCCATTCGCACCGTTGTTCGCTGGGAAATAAAACACTCCGTTTAATGTGGCTCCAAAAAACCCAGTGGTCACGCCTCCTGCAGATCCCGGATTGATGTCAGCAATCATGGATGTTCCCGCGTTACTTCCGTCAGATGTCCACAGCTCCTGACCATTCATACCATCAGTCGCAGTAAACATCACGTTGTTGCCGAGACTTCCAATGACTCTCACACTTGAACCGGTAGCCCCTGGGTTGATGTCTTTCACCATGTACGTACCGGCCGAGGTGCCGTCCGTTGTCCATAATTCCTGACCTGCTGCAGTGGTTGTAGCGGTGAACCACACACGCGTTCCTCTAGTTGAAAATGATCCGAAGGTTGTGCTGGCAGAACCTGAGGTGATGTCTGACACAAGGTTCGTGCCAGATGAAGTTCCGTCACTGACCCAGAGTTCATTTCCTGTTGAACCATTGTTACCGATGAAGTAGAGCTTGTTATTGAGAACTGCAACAGTTGACGGGGTCAAACTAGCAATGCCTGAGCTTGTACCTGGATAGATGTCTTTCACCATCGTCGTGCCAGCAGAAGTTCCGTCAGAGCTCCACAATTCCATACCGGCAGTGGAAGTAGAAACCGCGAACAGAAGTCTCCCGTTCATACTTGCCAACATTCGCGGCAAACTACCAGTAGCACCCGACACGAGGTCTTTCACCATGTACGTGCCGGCGGCGGTACCGTCTGATCGCCAAAGCTCTGATCCATAAGCACTTCCACCATCTGTTGCCGGAAAGTACAGAACTCCATTGACAAGAATTTTGGAAGATATTGCATCACTCGGCACACCTTCGCCGGCGCCTGGGTTGATGTCTTTCAC
>CALBSD010000091.1 GCA_937927625.1 uncultured Actinomycetes bacterium
TTGAAGGGCTGAAAGCTCCGAATCCTCACGCGTATTTTTCTCTCATTGAAAATGTCGGTGGTGCGAAGGCACAGCTTTCGTGCAATTTGTTTGCTGGCCCCTTGAAGAACGTGCAAGCCAAACTTCGTAATCAAGGCATTGAGCTCAAGAATGGCTTGAAGGTTCGCTTGTACGGACGTCCCGATTTCTATGCACCATTCGGCAAGTTGTCTCTCAAGGTCACAGACGTTGATACGCAGTTCTCCGCTGGTGATATCGCTGCAAAGCGGGAGGAATTGCTGCGTCAGTTGATGGAGAAGGGTGTTGACAAAATCAACAAGCGCATTCCTGTTCCTACGGTGCCGTTGCGTCTTGGTGTGATTTCTTCAAGTCAGGCAGCCGGTTGGGCTGATGCGCAACAACATCTTCTGGAGTCCGGCATCGGCTTCTCTATTTCTTTCATTGACGTACGCGTGCAAGGCGATGACGCTGCACCGCAAATCATTCAGGCGTTGAAGACATTCTCGAAGCGCACTGATATCGATCTTGTTTTGTTGATGCGTGGCGGTGGCTCAAAGGGAGACCTTGCGGCGTTCGATGATGAAGGCATTGCGATGGCCATTTCCAAATGCGCGCACCCTGTCTTCACGGGTATCGGACACGAGATCGACACAAGCATTGCGGATGTCATCGCGCATACCGCGAGCAAAACTCCCACTGCATGCGCACAAGCAGTCATCACAATCGTCGAGCAATTCTTGGGTGAATTGTCATATTCAGCAGATCGACTTCGTCGCGTCACTGAAAGTTCTCTCGTCAAAGCTCGTTCACGTATGAAGTTGAACGTGGAACGTCTCACCACACGTCCACGTATCGCACTAGAGCGTCAGGCACAGCGACTCTCCATGCACACTGCGTCTGTTCGATTACTCGACCCTGTCACCACCATGGCTCGCGGTTGGTCCATCACTCGTGATGCCAACGGCAATGTTGTTCGTTCCACGAATGCCGTTGCAGCAGGTCAAACAATCACCACTTTGCTTGCCGATGGCAGCATCACCAGCACCGTAGAAGGAATTGCATAATGGCAACAAAAAAGTCTCAGCAGTCAGATCCAAAGGGCTATGCAGAAGCAATGCGCGAAGTGGAATCCATCCTTTCGGAACTTGATTCACCTTCTGTAGATGTTGATGTTCTCTCCACCAAAGTTGAACGTGCGTCTTTCCTCATTAACTGGTGCAACGAGCGCATTGCGTCAGCACAAATGACCGTCGATGCTTTGGTCGCTGATCTCGGATTCGACGACGACGAAGATGAAGATGAAGAGTTTGACGAAGACGACTTCGACGACGAAGACGACGAATGAGTTCGACTGACGAACTGATTTCCCGCGTGAATGCGGTGCTTGAATCAACTATCTTTGACGCGAAAAATCGTTGGTCACCATTGCAGAGTGATCTAAACGCGGTGTTCGTGGAGATTGGTGCGCTTGTATTAGGTGGTGGCAAGCGTCTTCGCCCGCAATTCAGTCATTGGGGATGGGTTGCCGCTGGTGGTGATGCGCAATCGGAAGAGTCAGCCCGTATTGGTGCAGCCATTGAACTTCTTCATGCAGCAGCTCTCTTCCACGATGACATCATCGATGATGCGGACACCCGGCGCGGCCGTACAACAACGCAGCGAGCATTCGCTACCGACCATGCAGACAATGGTTGGACAGGTGAATCACGTCGCCACGGGGAAGGTTCCGCGATTCTCATTGGTGATGTCACCTATGTGATGTCGGACTCTCTGATGGACAATCTGCCTAGTGCTGCACGGCCTCTATGGCATGACTTGCGCATTGAAATGAACATCGGCCAGTACCTCGACGTCCTTGGATCGGCTCGCGAAACCAGAAATGTCGCGGAAGCAGATCTCATTTGCCGCATGAAGAGCGCGAAATACACCATTGAGCGCCCATTGCATATCGGAGCAGTAGCTGCGAACCCCGGTCGTGGTCAGGAACTCCTTCCCATGTTCTCGGCGTACGGACTTCCTTTAGGAGACGCATTTCAGATGCGCGATGACATCTTGGGCGCATTTGGCGATGCTTCCGTAACAGGTAAGCCAGTGGGTGGGGACTTCCGCGAAGGAAAGCCCACACCTCTTCTTGCTCGCGCACATCAGATGGCTCAGAAACATC
>CALBSD010000092.1 GCA_937927625.1 uncultured Actinomycetes bacterium
CGCGAATGTATTTCGCGCCACATCATGTGATTCCGAAAGAGATTCTGAAAGCAAAAACACCGACAGAGTTTGAAGCACGAAGTGAATTGCTTTTGCTTGCTGCCAAGAGCTTGGGCATTGCAACTGCAAGCGACCTCTTTGATTATCACCGTCAAAAACCCGTTGCTGCACGTGCTGTATTGAAAGAACTTGTGCAGCAAGGTGAGTTGGAACAAGTGCGCGTCGAAGGTTGGCGCGATGCCGCATATATGTTGCTGGGCGCTGCAAAGCCCCGCAGTGTGAATACACGTGCGTTGGTATCGCCCTTTGACTCATTGGTGTGGTGCAGGCCGCGCATTGAGCGTTTGTGGGATTTCCATTACCGCATTGAGATTTACACCCCAGAGCCGAAGCGTGTGTATGGCTATTACGTGTTGCCATTTGTGTTGGGTGACCGCATTGTTGCTCGTGTTGACTTAAAAGCAGATCGTCACGCAGGTGTGTTATTGGCACATGGTGCGTACAGCGAACCTGATGTTGATATCAAACATGTTGTTGCAGAACTTGCAGAAGAGCTGAAGCTGATGGCTCAGTGGTTGGGGCTGAGCTCTGTCACGGTGGGTGACAAAGGCGATCTCAGTTCGTTGCTGACTCGCTTGTGTCGATAACTGCATCTGTTGCAATAACTGGTTGATTTACCGCAGTGGCCCATCGGATGGTTGAAGCAACAAATTGTCCGATTGGTTTGATGACCAACTGTTCAGCAACAGGCAGATAAGGAAGACGAAGTTCGGCGCGAGCCCATAAGGGCAACAATGCAATTGCAGATGCGCTGATGAGCGAATAGGGAATTTTTGAAGCTGCAGGAAGTGGCGGTTCAAGAAGCAGATACTTCGCAACATCAGAAGACTCTGCGGTGCCCTTTAGTTCGTAGCGATACATACCAAGTTGGTCGCGAAGACCTTGCACTGATGTGGGAGGTGCCGGAACACCGAGCGCTCGTGCGATAACCGCCATGTCTTCCACGTAGCCGTCGGCTTCTTCTGGTGTCAAAGTTTCGGCACCGTATGCCTGATATGCGCGAAGAAAACTATCCACTTCTGCAACGTGCACCCACCGCAAGAGGTGAGGGTCGGAAGCGGAGTACGCACGACCATCGGATGCCGTACCAACAACACGTGTGTGGACTATACGAATATGGTCAATCGTTTGCTGCGCGAGATCGGCGGGACCAAAAGTGGTGGCTGCGAGAAAATCCGCTGTGCGCTGCAAGCGACCCCATGGGTCATTGCGGTAGTCGGAGTGTTGTGCCACCCCGGCCATCGCTAACGGGTGAAGTGATTGAAAGAGGAGGGCGCGCATCCCACCGATGAACATTGATGCATCGGTATGCACTTTGTGGATGGGGCGGTCGGGGGCAAACCATCGTGGCCCTGGTGCCAGCATGACGGCAGCTTGCTTGTCTTCTGCATTGTCGCCAATGACGCGATCACGGAGTGCATCAGCCAAGGCCGTACGTACTGATTCGACTCGATCGTTTAATGCAGTGGGAAGCCCAGCCATGGACATATCGTGCCAGTGAACAGAGGTGAAAGCACTAGCGAATGTGTCACCTCTGTTCGAACACTACGATTCCCCAGGTGACTGAGAACCAAAGTGTGCAGCCTGTGAATCCTTCAAAGATGCCGAAATGGGTGCCACGAGGAATTGCCCTGTTTTGGCTGGGCTATCTCGCCACGATCCTGTTGAAGGGCACCGTTGAGCGACTAAGCGACTTGTTGGCCTTGTTGTTGGTCTCGCTCTTTGTTGCACTTGCACTCGAACCAGCTGTGAACAAGCTGGTGGGGCGGGGTTTTCGTCGAGGTACGGCAACTGGCCTCATCATGGTGACGGTGTTGCTTCTGATCATCGGCTTCATGACTGCCATCGGCACCATTGTTGGCCAACAGATTGCCGACTTACTCTCGAACTCTGAGAAGTACGTGAACGACACCGTGAAATTGATTAATGACACAGTGAAGACGCACATTGACCCTGCTGCCGTGAATGAACGTATTGCAGATCCGAATGGTGCAGTGCAGAAATTCATTAATGGGCAGCGTGACAATGTTTTCAAAGTGTCTATTCAGGCATTCGGTTTCATCTTCCGTGGTTTTGGAATGTTGTTGTTCTCGTTCTATCTCGTTGCAGATGGCCCACGAATGCGTCGTTCCATTTGTTCGCGTCTTCGCCCTGAACGCCAACGCAAAGTCCTCGATGCGTGGGAACTCGCAATTACCAAGACGGGTGGCTTCCTGTATTCAAAGGCGTTACTTGCTGCTTTGTCAGCATTAATGAACGGAATTGCGTTCCAGATCATTCACATTCCCGCACCTATTGCCATGGCGATTTGGGTGGGTTTAGTTTCTCAGTTCCTGCCGGTCATTGGCACATACATTGCAGGCGTATTACCTGTCGTCCTCACGTTTACTGATTCTCCTTTGAAGGCCGTAATGGTCATCGTCTTCATTG
>CALBSD010000093.1 GCA_937927625.1 uncultured Actinomycetes bacterium
TCAGAATCAAATGAATTCGTGTCGGACTACTTTGACTTCTCTATTTACATTGATGCCGCTGAAGAAGACATTGAGAAGTGGTACATCGATCGCTTCCAAGCGTTGCGCGAGACAGTGTTCCGTGACCCGGACAGTTTCTTCCAGCACTATGCACATCTCACCGATGATGAAGCAGTGGAGATGGCCCGCACCATTTGGCGCGAGATCAACGGTAAGAACTTGGTGGAGAACATTGAGCCCACCAAGTCACGTGCTTCACTTTTGGTGAAGAAGGGCGCGGATCACCGCGTCACCAAAGTGAACCTGCGCCGCTTGTAAGTCTTACGACTCAAGCTCGCCAGAGAATGGCGATGGCAATTCAGCAGCTGCTTCTGGAGCATTCACTGCGCGTGGAGAAGCGGTCTCGATTGACTTCACATCTTTGATATCTGTTTGCACAACACCAAGGTCTTTGAACTTGCGCAATGTCACCAACAAACGGCGTTCAAAGGAAGCAACCATGTCGTTGTAGGCGGTATTTGTTGTGCCGAGGTTCTTGCCCATCTTGTTGATCTCATCGATCACAGTGCCAACTCGGTCGTACACCTCAACACCCAACTTGGCGACCATCTCTGCGTGTTCCGCAAGTGAATGAGCTTGCCATCCCTTTGAAATGGTCAAAAGTAAAGCCAGCAAGTTGACCGGAGACGCGATGAGAACGCGCTGCTTCATTGCATCGTCAAGAAGTGCAGTATCGGCCTTCATTGCATCAGCAACAAAACCTTCACCTGGGATGAACATAATGACGAAGTCAGGTGTTGCATGACCGAACTGGTCCCAATACTTCTTTTCAGCCAATGTCTTTACGTGCATACGCAAATCTTTTGCATGCTGCTTGAGCTCAATCTCTTGCTGAGCGACATCGGATGTTTCTTGCATTCGCAAATAGGCAGCAAGTGGAGCCTTCGAGTCCACTGCAAGACGAGCACCACTTGGCAAATTGATAACAACGTCCGGACGTTGATCACGTTCACCAACACCGCCAGTGAACTGCTCGGTGAAGTCACAATAGTTCTCCATGCCGGCGAGTCGAATGACATTGCGCAATTGGTTCTCACCCCACGAACCGCGTGCCGTCGGTGACTTCAGCGCATTCTTCAGCGAAGTTGTTGATTCTTGCAATGTGGTGATCTGGCCCGTGAGTGCAAGCACCGTTGCCTGCTCAGCGGTGTATGTGCCCTGTAAAGCGGTGACAGATTCAGTGAGCTGCTTGATGCGCTCTTCAAATGGTTGCAACAGAATCTGTGCTTGTTGCTGAAGTGCTTGTGATTGACCTGCAAGGGTTTGATTCGCTTGCTGTTCTGCTTGTGCATTGTTCGCAGCGAGAGCTTGTTGTGCGGTCTTCAACATTTCTGTTTGCACAGCACCTTGCACACCAGCACTAATGGCATTGATATCAATGGAAGCCTTTACGGCCTCGATGATGGGCGCCATATCAACCTGAGGCGCAGCCACTGTGATGGGCGCTGCTGGAGCGGCACTCTGTGAACCGCCCGCAATTTTGAGACCGACGAAGACAACTGCACCTATGAGGACAACGAGGAGGAGAACAATGACGGCTTGCATGCCCACAAGTATGACAGTCGGGTGTAACGCAGAATCAGACCCAAATGGGCCAATTAGCGGTGCAATGCGTTGAGGTAGTTGTACACGGTGATGCGTGAGACGCCCATTGCGTCTGCAACATCTTCCACCGCACGACGTAAAATGAATGCGCCTCGCTGATCCAACATTTTCACGGCCAATTGCTTGTCGTTGCGAGAGAGGTCAGGCAGCTTTGCGCCCAGTTCCTTCTCCACTTGTTCAATCAATCGATCCAGTGCGCCGTGCAAACGAGGCAAGCGAACAGCGGCGATAATTTCGCCCTCCCATTCCAACGCCATGTCACTGATACGTGCGTCGTCCACCGACACAAGCTGTGCACCCACCGCATCAAGAATGGGCTTCACTGCATTCAGCAAAGGATGCTGAACAAAAGCCACTAGCCGACCACCTCAGTGTCGATGGTGACGTGAGTGGCGCCATGGGCATACGCCGTGGCGAGAAGAATGGAAACCGCAGGGCCGACCTGGGCCGCGTCGGTGGTGAATGCTGAGCCAAAGACGCCAATCTCAACGGGGATGCCAAGTGCTTCCACTGCTGCCACCGCGAGGGTGACTCGCTCGGGAGCCTCGCCCATTTCAAAGGGCTCAATGGTGAATTCGACCTTGATCACGATGGAAAGCCTAAGGGGCTGATTTCGGGGCGCTACAGCCCGATACGAGGCAAAACCAGGGCAAGGCTGTCCGGAAGGAAGGAATTCTGGCCAATTCGGGCTCTCAAGCCCCCTGCTGGCACCCATTCGGTCTCAGTGATTTCCCCATCGGAATAGGCAAAGGGGCCATCACAGACCACCTGGAAGCACGCTGCCACCAGCTTCACATCACCATCTCTATATGCACCCGTGCCGAGGGGCTGGAGAGCCACCCCCATGACCCCAAGTTCCTCCGCCAGCTCTCGCTGCGCTGCCACTTCCCAGGTCTCCCCCGGAGACACCACGCCCCCCACGGCGACATCCCACCAACCGGGCCACACATCCTTGGTTTCTGCCCGGCGATGCACCAGCAATTCCCCGCGGGTTGACCGCACGGCGATGAAGACAGCTCGATGCCAGAGAGCCTCGGCCCGCATCTGCTGACGAGTCACGAGACGCAGCACATTGCCCAACGCATCAACCACTTCCACCATCTCATGGGGTGAGTTCTCTGGGTGCGCTGCCGCAGGTGTGACCATCGCCATCTGCCTACCATTGAGCATGAGCAAAAACACTCTCTCCACCGACGACGCACGCGATCAGCATGGCAACCCAACTGGTTTGTTGGAACAAGCAAATGACGTATTCGACGACATGGTGGCGATGCGCCGCGACTTGCACGAGTGGCCAGAAATTTCCAACTACTTGCCACGCACACGTGATCGCGTGTTGCAGTCGCTCGAAGGTTTGCCACTCGACATCACCTTGCATGAAACAACAAGTGGCATCGCAGCAATGCTCACCGGCGACAAGCCCGGCCCCACTGTTCTTCTTCGTGCAGACATGGACGCACTTCCCATGCCCGAAGACACCGACGTTGCATTTAAGTCTCGTGAAGAAAACATCATGCACGCATGTGGTCACGACACGCACACCGCAATGCTCATGGGTGCGGCAAAAATTCTCAGCGCGCGCAAAGCAGACATCACAGGTCGTGTGTTGTTCATGTTCCAACCAGGCGAAGAGGGCTACAACGGCGCATCGGAAATGTTGAATGAAGGTTTGCTCGATGTGGGAACCGAATCACCCATCACCGGTGCATTCGCAATTCACGCAGCATCAAACATTCCTGGTGGCTTTCTTGGTTTGAAGGGTGGCACGATGATGGCGTCGAGTGACTCATTCACTCTCACCATTAAGGGAAAGGGCGGACACGGCAGTGCACCACACTTCACACTCGACCCCGTTCCAGTTGCATGCGAAATAGTTCAGGCATTGCAAACTTTGGTAACACGCCGTATTGATGTGTTCGACCCAGGCGTCATCACAGTGACACAGATTCACACCGGCACCACTAGCAACGTGATCCCCGAAACAGCAATGATTAACGGCACAATTCGCGCCGTGAGTGAGCGCACACGTTCACTCATTCACGATGGTCTTCGTCGCGTTGCAGAAGGAATCGTTTCTGCTCATGGCATGGACGTTGAGATTGAACTGCACATTGGTTACGACGTCACCGTCAATGATCATGACTTCGCAGGTTTCGCAGCTGATGTTGCAACAGCCGTATCAGGTGATCGCAATGTTCGTCTCATGGAGAACCCAGTCATGGGTGCAGAGGACTTCAGCTACGTGTTGAATCGCGTGCAGGGCGCAATGATGTTCCTTGGTCTTATGCCTGAAGGAATGGACATCATGCAGGCCGCGCCAAACCACAGCAACCGTGCTGTGTACGCAGAGGACTACATGCGTCGCGGAACTGCTGTGTACTCAGCAATGGCATTGCGCCATTTAGGCGTCGCTCTCAGCTGATGTATCAGTTCACTCTTGACTGGATAGAGGAGAACTGGAACGACTCCTTAACGTTGCGCCAATGGTGGCAATTAATGAGCGATGCGAAACTTTCATTTCCGCGTTGGCCAGCAGCATGGTTTGGACGTGACTGCACAGAAAGCGAACAGAACGACATCGCTCGAGCCTTTGCGGACAAGGGAGTACTTGGCCCTCCCACTGGTCTAGGTGTACTCATGGGTGCTCCTGTCACGATGACGTTTGGTACTGAAGAACAAAAACAACGATGGCTTCCTTCGCTGGCCGATGGCACGGAAGGTTGGTGTCAACTCTTCAGTGAACCCGGTGCAGGTTCCGACCTTGCGAGTGTGTCGTGTCGGGCAGAACGAGACGGCGACGAATGGGTCATCAACGGCCAAAAGGTGTGGACATCTGGTGCGTTGCATTCCACCCGAGGAATGTTGGTGGCGCGAAATGATTTCGATCAGCCCAAACACAAAGGCCTGACTTATTTCATTATTGACTTAGAGCAGCCGGGCGTTGAAATCAGGCCAATCAAACAAATGAATGGCGCTGCACACTTCAATGAGGTCTTCTTCAATGATGCGCGGGTCAGCGATGCCGACCGTGTCTCAGATGTCAATAATGGTTGGGCAATCACTGCAGCAACATTGGGATTTGAGCGAAGCGGTCTTTCCGAAGGTGCTGGTGGTGGCGTGCGAGTAGCAGCTGGTAAGCAAGCAGGAAATCTTGACCGCACGGTTGGCGAGCTTCTCGAACTAGTCAAGGCATCGAAATCACATCCCGATGAATACGGCGGACTCTTCTCGTCCTTGCAGAAAATTCGACAGGCAACTGGGATGAATGCAATTCAACGTCAGAAGATGGTGGACCTCTATATGAATGAACGCATCGCAGAGATGACTCGAGAACGAATCACATCTTCCATGAAGAAGGGCCAGTCGCCTGGTCCTGAAGCATCCACAATGAAGTTGCATTGGACGAATGGCTTACGCATCTCTCGAGACCTCGGGATGGAATTACTGGGAGCAGAAGGAATGCTGACCGGTGGTGATCTTCAGGTCGAGGGAAAGGTGCAACATTTCTTCCTCTCTATGCCTTCAGCGTCCATTGCGGGCGGCAGCGACGAAGTGCAACGCAACATCATTGGCGAGAAGAGCCTGGGTCTTCCTAAAGATGCGCAAACCGATCCCAAAACCCCATTCAAAGACATTCCAAAGAACTGACATGACACTGATTTCCAGCGGCGTTTGCCATCCTCGCAATCTCTCCATTAATTCCAAGGGCAGCATTCATGACGATGCGACTGCAACGGAATTGGGTTTCCGTGCTGGGACCGTTGCAGGTGATATTCACTTAGAACAGTTCGGCGGAATTCTCGTTTCGGCTTTCGGTCAACAATGGTTTGAGACCGGATCTCTCAGCATGTACTTCATGCATGCCACCGCTGATGCTGAACCTGTCGAAGCAACTCTTGACGTTGGCGACTCACAAACGCCTTTGCAAAATACTCAAGTTGCTGCTCGCATGCAGACACCCGAAGGCATCACCGTTGCTGAAGGAACCGCAAGTGTGGGCACTCACTCATCGCCTACTGCGTTGTATGCACGCGACCGGCGAGGTGTTGATGCATCCACACTCAAGATGCTTCGTTATGCACAGCCTGGTCGACCACTTGAAACAATTACTCGACAAGCACCTGGCGCTGATCAAATTCTTCGTCAATCGCGCGGCATCATGACGTCGCCTCTTGATTGGTATGTCGGCGACTCACCTTGGGGCGGACCTATCTGTTCCCCACTCACTGCATGTCGTGTTCTTGTTGCAGGAATGACTGAGTCCATTGAGAAGGAATGTGGAGACTTTGTCGGTCTTTATGGTGCCATTGAGATCCGAAACCACAATGGTCCACTTCTCCTGAATACCGACTACACCGTCACTGGTCGTGTCCTTGATGTCGCTGACTCTCCGAAGACCGAAGTGTTGTGGTTCACCACCGAAGCGAGAGTTGCAGGTCAGCCAGATAGTGCGCCCATCGCAAGCCTCACGATGATGACAAGACTGCTCAAGGATTCTTCACCTCTCTATTCGGAATAGTGCTCTATCTCAGAGGATTAGAGTTCGGGAATGGCAAACGGTCACGCAAAGCTCGGATACAACACTGGTTATTGGGGCAGCGGTCCGCCTCAAGGTGCCCTTGAAGCAATCAAAGAAGCTGATCGTCTTGGTTACGACAGCGTGTGGACAGCAGAGGCCTATGGCAGCGACGCCTTAACTCCCCTCGCATGGTGGGGCGCACATACCGAGAACGTTCGTCTGGGCACATCCATTGTGCAGATGAGCGCCCGTACTCCTGCTGCAACAGCAATGGCCGCAATGACGATGGATCACCTCAGCAATGGTCGATTCATTCTCGGGCTCGGCGCATCGGGACCACAAGTTGTTGAAGGTTGGTACGGACAGCCGTATCCAAAGCCACTCGCACGTACGCGTGAATATGTTGACATTGTTCGTCAAATCATTGCTCGCGGTGAACCAGTTGACTTCCAAGGCGAGTTTTACAACATGCCGTATCCCGGTGGTACTGGTCTCGGCAAACCTTTGAAGAGCACCATTCATCCACGCCGCACGGAGATTCCTATCTTCCTCGGCGCAGAAGGACCAAAGAACGTTGCCCTCTCCGCAGAAATCTGTGATGGTTGGCTTCCGTTGTTCTTTAGTCCAAAAGAAGATGCGTACTACCGCGAGTGCTTGAACAATGGTTTCGCAAAGAGTGGCGAGGCAAACAAAGCAGAACGTTTTGAAGTCGCTGCAGTTCTCACCGTTGTTCCTGGCGATGACATTGAGAAATGCGCCGACATGGTGCGCCCATTCCTAGCCCTGTATGCAGGCGGCATGGGTGCGCGCGATGTGAACTTCCACTTCGAGGTCTTCGCTCGCATGGGATACGAAGATGTTGCGTTAAAGGTGCAAGACCTCTATCTCGCAGGCAAGAAAGCAGAAGCTGCTGCTGCAATCCCACTCTCAATGGTGGAAGATGTTGCGTTAATCGGTCCGCCTGCCAAGATCAAAGACGAAGCAGCGAAGTGGCGCGAAACTTGCATCACCACATTCCTTGTAGGTGGTCCAGCACAAGCACTCGCGATGTACCCAGAATTACTTTTGTAATTCAATCGCAATTGCCAATATTCAAACATCACACCTAAGGTGTTGCCGTGCCTGAGATTTCAGTTCAACGTTTAGACGCAGACTTGCCCTTGCCTCGCCAAGCCCACGAGGGTGATGCGGGCGTTGACTTGTATGCACGTGAAGACACTTTGTTGGCACCCAATGGTGGGCGCGCGCTGATGCCCACCGGCATTGCGATTGCAATTCCCCTTGGTTTTGCTGGATTTGTTCTTCCGCGTAGCGGTCTTGCACTGAACAATGGCATTAGTGTTGTGAATGCACCAGGTCTTATCGATTCGCACTATCGCGGTGAGTTAAAAGTCGTTTTGCTGAACACTGACGCCACTCGTCCATATCACGTGCATCGCGGTGACCGCATCGCACAACTTGTCATTCAACGCGTTGAGGAAGTCACGTGGACTGAAGTCGCGTCGCTTGATGAGAACAATCGTGGTGGCGGTTTCGGCCACTCCGGTCGATAACTACTTCTTCGGTAGACGAATCGAAAGCACACCGTTTGCAGTGAGTTGCTCTACTTCTTCCGGTGTAAATCCAGCCAATTGCTGCAGCACTTCTGCATTATCTTCGCCGCGGAACTTCGGAATACCACGCGTACTCACATCGGACCCCGAGAACACCCATGGCGCATTCGGCACACGGAACGTCGAACCGTAACGGTCATCGGCATCGATAATCACATTGCGATCTTCTGCCCAATCGGTTTCAGCAAGTTCACTCATCGTGCGCACAACACCCATGGCAAGACCAGCTTCGGCCATAACATCTTCAATCTCTTGAGCTGTCTGAATTGAGCGTGCCCAATCGCGAAGTTCATTCGCTAACGCATCAAGGTTCTGCAAACGTGTTGCAACATCGGTGAAACGAGCATCCTCCAACATTGCCGGACGCTTCATGGCATTGACGAATAGATCAAAGGTTCCGCGTTCGGCTGGATGTCCACTGACAACTACATACGTGCCATCACCTGTTTGCAAGATGGGGTAATCACCAGGTTGGAAAGAGCGAATCTGATTATTCGGAACTTCGTCTTCAAACAGTTCGTTCTGTACATGTTCATTGACGTACAACATTGTCTGCGCCATTGAGACATCGATGTACTGACCAACGTGCGTCTGTTCACGTTGATACAGAGCAGCCAAAACTGCTGCTGCAGTTTCCATGCCGGTGTACACATCCGCATGACTATGTGGGTCATTCGTTGCTTGACCACCACGAGCGCGTGCTTGCAAACCAGTCATACCCGTCTCAGCATTCACCACCGTTGCGTACGCACGACGATGACTCCATGGACCGGTATTGCCGTAACCACTGATTGCCGCATAAATCAGCCGCGGATTGATTTCAGCAAGGACTGAGTAGCCGAGACCCAACTTTTCCATCACGCCACCGCGATAGTTCTCAACAAAAACGTCACATTCAGAGACCAACTTCTTGATGATCTCCACGGCTTCGGGCTTCTTCAAGTCCATCGAGATGTTCTTTTTACCTATGTTTTGTTGAGCAAAATAGGTGGACATCGAACCGACGCGTGGGAATGCAAAACGAGTGAGGTCACCCTCTGGTGGTTCCACTTTGATGACATCTGCACCCAAGTCCGACAACATGCGCGTGCAGTGCGGACCAGAAAGAACGCGAGTGAAGTCCAATACGCGAATGCCCTCTAGTGGGCGTGGTGAAGACGAGGACGTCATTGGCCAGTGAAACGTGGGGCGCGCTTCTCCACGAAAGCGGCAGCAGCTTCACGATGATCAGCAGTTGACATCGTACGAATCATTGCGGTTCCTTCCGCATCAAGTGCAGCTTGCAATTGCACGTCACCAGCCCGGTTGATGTTTTCCTTCATGTAACGCAATGCAATGGGCGCACGTGCTGCCAATTCCTGACACCACATGAGTGCACCTCTTGCAAAATTGTCATCTGGCAACACTGCATTCAGTAAGCCCATCTCAAAGGCTTCTTCAGCGGAGAGACGTGGCGACATAAAGAGAAGTTCCTTTGCCTTCGCTTCGCCCACTAACCGCGGTAAGAACCAAGACGAACCAAAGTCGCCACTTGCACCAATATTGGAAAAGGCTGTCACAAGCACGGCGCGCTCCGCTGCAATACGCAGGTCAGCAGCAAAAGCAATCGACAAACCTGCTCCAGCTGCTGCGCCAGGCAATGCTGCAACAACGGGCTGCGGCAACTTACGCAATGCTGCACTGACTGAGTTCTGTCGCTGACGAATACCTTGCACCCTGTCCTCAAAACTTGAGATACCAGCTTCCGCGCCAGCAACTTTATGAGAGGCATTCATTTGCTTCACGTCTCCGCCCGCACAGAATGCGACGCCTTCACCCGTCAACATCACAACGTGGATATTTGGGTTCGCCGCAATCTGTGGCAATGCAGTTTCAAATCCTGCATAGACACCTTCGGATAGCGCATTTCGCACTTCTGGACGGTTGAAAGACAGAATTGCGACATTGCCTTCGATACGTCCGATGAGGTCTGTCTGACCCGTGTTCAATTCACTCATTGTGTCCCCCTGAAAGTGCTTCCCATAGCCTGCCATGTGGCCTTTAGTGCCTGTCATTCGTGCTCTCAACACTAGATTTGAACGAATGAGGGGGCAGCCATGTTGATCTGGATGGATCTTGAAATGACCGGCCTCGACGAGTCCCGCCACGTGATTGTGGAAATTGCCACGCTGGTCACCGACGATGACCTCAACATCGTTGCAGAAGGTCCAAACCTCGTCATTCACCAACCCGATGATGTGCTGGCCCACATGGACGACTTCGTGACAAACATGCACACCGTCTCTGGTCTCTTGGAAAAGATCAAGACCTCAACAATCTCCGAAGCCGATGCGATGCAGCAGACACTCGACTTCATAAAGGAACACAGCCCAGAGCCCAACAAGATTCCGCTCTGTGGCAATTCCATCCGCACCGACCGCACTTTCCTCGCGAAGTACATGCCAGAAATTGAAAACTGGTTGCATTATCGCTGCGTCGACGTATCGACCATCAAAGAATTAGTGAAGCGTTGGAACCCTGGTCTTGAACACGCTCGACCAAAGAGCGAAGGCATCACTCACCGTGCAATGGACGACATTCGCGACAGTGTTGCAGAGCTGAAGTTCTACCGCGACAGAGTTTTCCGCACCGCTGAAGAAACAAAGAAGAAGTGAACGAGCAGTCGCCGCGTCCCGTGAAATCGGAGCAGTTGCAGGCGACTGACGAAATTGTCGAGGTAGCTCCAGGAGTTCTTCGCACTCAACTGCCGGCAAACATCACTGGCTTAGGTCACGTGAATATGTATGTGATGGAAGATGAACGTGGCGTCGCTGTTGTCGATCCTGGCATGCCCACAAAAGAATCATGGACAGCAGTGCAAGACCGCTTGAGACAAATTGGTGTTCCGTTAAAGCGTGTGCACTCAGTCATCGTCACGCATAGCCACCCGGATCACTACGGAGGCGCCGAGCGCATTCGATCAGAGTCCGGTGCCGACATCATTACGCACCGATTGTTCCGCACGTTCTACGATCCCACTGAACCACCAGATGTGGATGCAGAAGAACTTGCACTGATGATGCGTAGTCCATTTGCTGCACCACCTTGGGGTGGACCCGCAATGGATGTTCCGTGGCAACGACGTGTTCGCTTTCGTATTGGAAAAGCATTTCCTCGGCTCATGAAGGTGCCAACGCCAACGGTGCGTCTGGCCGAAACCGATCGAATGAAGTTCGCAAAACGCGAATGGATGGCCATACATACGCCTGGTCATACACATGACCATTTGTGCCTTTTTGACCCAGAAACTGGCACTTTATTGAGCGGTGACCACGTGCTTCCGACCATCACTCCACATATCAGTGGACTCACCGCTCATGGCGACCCACTCACTTTGTTCTTCGACTCGCTTGACAAAATTGGTCGCTTTGCAGATCAAGTCTCCATCACACTTCCTGCACACGGAACTCCGTTTCAGAATGTCGGTGAACGAGTTGAGCAAATCAAAGACCATCATCAAGAACGCCTGCAGAAACTTCGCGATGTCAGCAATGACCTCAGTAGACCCGCAAGCGTGATGGAGTTTGCATCACATCTCTTCTCGCCACGAGCACAAGGTTCTATGGCAGACAGTGAAGCGTACGCGCATCTTGAACACCTTCGTCTGCTTGGTGACTTCGAACGACGCGACAATAACGGCGTGTTCGAATACGTGCTACACGATTAAGAAAGAACTCCGCACCACATCGCTGCGTGCATCGTTCCATTTTCCGTGAGCTCAAGATCAAGCTCATTGTCTTCAATCACTGATTGACAAGTTGGCGATTGACCAGGGTCAACCTGAATCACATGTTCAACAACTGCACGCATCGGCGCCCGCAGTTCACGGTGTTCAGCAAGATGCTCTTCAATAATCTCCCAATACGCCGCGTTATTCATATGACCAACTGCGTCGTAATCACTGAAGCGCAATGGCCACGGTGCACTGCTCGCATTCGCTTCTGCAAACAACTTGTGTTTCAACAACAAGCGCGCACCAATATCGCGACCTCCGGAAGATTCAGTCAACGTTGCAACAACATCTTCTGGCACACGACTTGGTTGCATCGTGTCTTGATCAATGTGCACCCACAAGGCAGCCGCATCAACCAACACGCGACCATCAATTGATGAAATTTGTGTACGACGTTCTGCCCAGTGCGAACCGAGACCACCACACCATGTCGTGAGATCAATCTCTTCCATGTATTTCGGAAACTCGTACACATCAACAACTGTGCGGCGCACGACCCACCAGTGCGGGTCGCTCCATTCCGAGACACGAGTGTCGTCATTCGAGACGTCTTGCAGATATCGAGCGAGTGCATCGAGACGTAAACGGCCATTGGGGGTGGCATCACCGAGGCGCACTCGGCGGCGGGCAGTGAATTCGCGGCCCACGGAGGTGCGTTTCACCATCTCAAAGGACAGAGCAGCGTCACGAAAGGCCATACAGCGACCCTATCGGGAGGGCTCAAACCCTTATGGGTATTGGGTTTCATTAATTCAGTTGAAATGGCCCGGAGAAGATGGTTTCATGGTCACCGATATGCGTACCTCGTTCACCACCGCGTTTATGGGCACCACGGCGACAGCCGTGGCGTTTGCCTATTCCGCGATTGTGGTCGATCACGCCGTCTCCATGTGGTCCACTCCGGTCGTAAAGCACGTCAATAAGCGTCGCTCCCGGCAGCCCCGTGGGATTCTGAACTAACAAGTTCAACTCCAACACTCCACTGGCCGCCGGGAATTCCACCCGAGCGGCCTTTTTGTTTTGTCCGCCCACTACCTAGATCTCCCAAAAGCACCCGAAAGGAAAAGAGAAAGAACATGTACACCAAGATCAATACAGACATGGGGGGCGTCGCCCTCGTCGACCAGCCGCTGGTGCTCTCCGCAAAGCGCTGTTCCGATGGCAACGGCACCCTCAGCTACCTGTTCTTCTCTGAGGAGTGGGTTGACATTCAGCGCGCAAAGGCGATCTGTTCAAAGTGCTCTAACCAATCGGCATGCCTCTCTGGTGCTCTCGAGCGCGAAGAGCCCTGGGGCGTCTGGGGTGGAGAAGAACTCGACATGGGTCGCATTGTCGGCGTGCGCAGGCCAAGAGGTCGCCCACCCGTCAAGACACGACCTGTCACAGCTGTTCAAGAGGTACCGATCCCACGGCATCTCGTAGCCTGAGTACATGACGTGGAGCCGAAAAAAGGTCGTTGTTGCGGCTTCACTCATTGTGCTGTCTGCCAGTGTCATCGGAGGATGTTCAAATAGTTCGTCCCCCGACGACACTGGCGCCAATCGCACCGATCCCGGGGTCACACAGACCCCGGGCATCGGCACTAACGCCAATACCCAAGGCAAGAAGTTCTTATTCGTTGAAGTACAAGATGTCGCCACTGGCGCAGACGTCACCATTGTTCCCACCGGAAAACCTATGGTCGTCAACTTCTGGTTCTCTACTTGCACACCGTGCACACGTGAGATGCCTGCGCTTTCTGACGCGGCCGTGAAATACGGAAACAAAGTCAACTTCATTGGCATAAATCCCAACGACACTCGAGAAGATGCAAAGGCTTTTCTCGACAATCTCGGAGTGAAGTACGCGTCCTACGTTGACGATGGCGATCAACTCTCAGCGGCTGAAGTTGCAACCTTCCCCACCACGTTCTTCTTGAATGCGCAAGGCGTCATCGTCAAAATGCAATCAGGCGAATTAAAGCCAGAAGACATCGACACCATCTTGAAGAATGACCTTGGAGTCACTGGGTGATCGCTCTAGAGGGTGACTTCGCCTACAGCTTCCTTCTCGGAGTGATGGCGGCAGTGAATCCTTGTGGCTTTATTCTTCTCCCCACATACCTTCTCTATTACCTCGGCACAGAACTCAATCGAGAAGCCGAATCTCGCGCAGCGACATTGCGTCGTGGACTCTCCGTTGGCGTTGCAGTCTCCAGCGGTTTCATTGGACTTTTTCTCATTGTGGGAATCATCTCTCGTGCCTTCACCAACGTCATTCGAGACAACGCAAAATATGCCGCTCTGATTATCGGCATCGGGCTCATTGGAATGGGCATCGCGATGTACCGCGGCTGGAAGCCACCCATTGCTCAGCCAAACATGGCAATGACAAAGAAGCGAACATGGCGCAACATGTTTGTGTTCGGCATTGCATATGCCATTGCATCAATCGGTTGCACCATCGGACTTCTCATCTCCGTCATTCTCGGTTCCGTTGGCCGGCATGGTTTTATCTCTGGTGTCATCAGCATTGCTTTGTACGGCCTTGGTATGGGTCTTCTCGTTACATCGCTTACCGTTGCACTTGCGTTTGCACGCTTCGGTCTCGTGAGCAATTTGAAGAAGAGTTTCCGAGTCTTCGACAAAGTCTCCGCAGTTGCTGTTGTTCTTACCGGCGTGTATTTATCGTGGTATTGGTTCGGCGCCATTACAAACCGTGGTTCTGATGGCGTTGTGAGCCGCGTTGAGAATCTGCAAACGAATGTTGCAACATTCCTTCAAGACACTGGCGCGTATCTCTTAGCCATCATCTTCATTGCGATCATTGCCCTTGCGATGTTTGTGATGCGCCGCTCTTCTTCTCGCGAGCAATAGATGGAGCTGTCCCATCTCCTCACAATGGACGGCGTCTCAGAACACTCTGAGTTGCGATCGACCTTTGGGTTCATGGCCTTTCATGGCGGGGCGCTCGAGGAGATGACCGACATCGTTGCATCTCGTGCCGCAGAGCGAGCCGGGGCTTCGTATTACGGCATTCAGTTGCCTGACAATCTTGAGTGGCACATTCCCTCACACAAAGTCACTGCAGACCAATCGCCTGCATTGAATGAGTTTCTGAATCACGTCAACATCGTGATCACCGTGCACGGCTTTGGACGCGCCGGATTCTTTACATCGTTACTTCTTGGTGGTCGTAACCGTCGCCTCGCTGGGCATCTTTCAGAGTCACTGCAACGGCACCTTCCTGCGTATCGCATTCTCGATGACCTTGATGACATTCCGCAGAACCTGCGTGGTTTACATCAGGACAATCCGGTCAATGCTGTTGAACATGCAGGTGTGCAATTAGAACTTCCACCACGCGTGCGGGGCTCAAGTCCGCTGTGGTGGGACTGGGAAGGTCCAGGACTCACACCTCATACAGAGTCACTCATTGATGCATTGGTGGAATGCGCCACCACCTGGCAGAACTAGTTATTCCGGAATAGAAACGTCGGGAATGCTGATGGGCATCGGACGCAAAAGCTTCTGAACAAATTCAACCTCAATGCCTTCTGCTGCAATCTGCTCAGCAGAACGGCGACCGGCAACAGAACGGAAGACATCGAATTCTGAAGCTGTCCATTGATCGATCTTCTCAACATCAAGATCGCCACGAGATTCTGCGGCATGCTTCATAAATCGCACACCCACACTCACCGAGAGTGAATCGCGAGCACCTGGCTGACCCACTGCATGTCGTACATCGTGTTCATGCGATGCAACGTCAAAAACCAATTGAGTCATCGCTGCTTTTGGAATCATCGGAAGAACTGTGAGGAACTGCTCACTGTTCTTCTCCCATGCATCGGCCAAATCTTTTAATGAATCACCACGATGATTTTCCACTTGACGCTGAGTCCACGCATCGGAAGCAACGCCATCGAGATCGCCTGACAAAATCGCCTCGGGCACACCCACCATGTGCGACACCGTTTCTTGGACGGTCCAATCAGGACAATGTGGAACGACGATGCTTGCGGCCTCTTCTGGCAATGAGCGAAGAAAAGCAATCATTCGGTCACGCAGTTCAACATATGCATTGACCACTTCCTCCGTTGACGGGAGGTACGACATGGAGCCATCTGAGGAAGAAACGTACGACATGGAGTCTCCTTACGGGGCAAGACGCTCGACGCGCCAGACAATTCCGTGACGGGTGTAACGGAAACGATCATGTAAACGGCTGGGTCGACCCTGCCAGAACTCTGCACTGTCGATGGACAACACATACCCACCCCAATGCGGTGGGCGCGGAACATCAATGCCTTCGAACTTCTCAGTGAACTCTTCCACCAGATCATTCAGCTGATCACGATTACCGATCACTTCTGATTGTGGCGAGGCCCATGCACCAATTTGAGAGGAGCGAGGTCGGGATGCGAAATATGCATCGCTCACTTCATCGGTCGCCAACGAAATGGTTCCACGAATACGCGCAGAACGATGGAGTTGTAACCAAGCAAATGTTGCCGATGCCTCGGGATGTTCTGCAATTTGAACACCCTTTGCGCTCTCACGGTTCGTGAAGAACGTGATGCCATTCATTGCAATGTCACGCGCCAATACAACGCGTGCATCAGGGAATCCATCGGATGCGATTGTTGAAATCACCATTGCATTGGGTTCAGCCGCACCTGCTTCTTCTGCCTGGTGATACCAGAGGTTCAGCTGGTCAATTGGGTTGGCAAGAAGATCATCAATCTCAAGACCAGCGGTCTCATATTGAATACGGCGATCTGCCAAACCCATTGGTTATGCCTTTGGCGTGATGTGCGTTGCGCCGCGCATGTATGGCAGCAACACATCAGGAATCTTCACGCTGCCATCGGCTTGACGGAAGTTCTCACAAATAGCGGCCCACACACGTGGCACTGCAAGCGCAGAACCATTGAGCGTGTTCGCCACTTCGGTTCCCTTTTGGCCGGTGCGCTTGAAACGAATATCTCCACGACGTGCTTGATAATCAGCAAACCAAGAAACGCTGCTGACCTCGAGCCAGTTGTCGCAACCGGGCGCGTACACCTCAATGTCGAAACTGCGGTGATGACTGCCGCCCATGTCTCCCGTACAGATTTCGATAATGCGGTACGGCAAACCAAGGCCCGCAATCAAATGCTCTGCACGATCACGAAGTTCAATCAGCAACTCAGGCGATTGTTCTGGAGTTGCCAAAGCAAGAATTTCAACCTTGTCGAATTCGTGTGCACGCAACATGCCGCGCGTATCACGACCAGCAGAGCCTGCTTCGCGGCGGTAGCAACTGCTGTACGCCATGAATCGCGCAGGTAAATCTGCTTCCTCAATCACTTCGCCTGCATACAACGAAGTCAGCGGTACTTCTGCAGTGGGAATCGCCCACAAATCATCGCGTTCAATTGCATACGCATCGTCGGCAAACTTTGGCAACTGACCAGTTGCAGTCAACGTTGCAGTCGTGACCAACGATGGCGGACGAATCTCTTCAAACGCATCTGCGTTCATGTCGAGTGCGTACTGACACAGAGCGCGAGACAGCGTGGCACCAAGGCCGCGCTGCATCGTGAACATTGCGCCAGAAATTTTTGTTGCACGCTCGTTATCAAGAATTCCTAATTCACGAGCAGTGTCCCAGTGCGCAACGCGCTGATGATCAGCAAACGATGCAGGCATGTTGATGGGGCCCTTGATGACGGGGTTGTCTTCATCGCTAGAACCATCAGGTGCATCAGGATGCGGCAAGTTTGGAATGCGCAACATCACTTGCAGCAAGGTTTCCTGCAATGCCTCGGTCTCACCCTGCAACACACGTTCACGCTCACCGAGAGAGCGGCTGCGCTCCATGAGTTCTTCGGCTTCTTCGTTCTTCTTGTCACGACGCAACATGCCCACTTGCTTGGACAAGTCATTCACCTCTGCACGAATGGCATCACGCTCAACAGTGATCTCACGAACACGGGAGTCAAGAGCCACCGCCTCATCGACCTGGGCAAGGAGTTCTGGCTTGCCACGGCGAGCCAGGGCCTCTCTCACAACATCAACATTGGTGCGCAGCAGGCGAACATCAATCACAGAAATGAGGCTACCTGCCTGCCAATGACGGGGTCGGGGTGAATACATCAGGCGTAATGTGGAGACGTGTCCGTCGTCGTTGAAAACCTCACTGTTCGTTACGGAAACCTGACGGCTGTCAACGATGTCTCCTTCGAAGCGCCAACTGGCGCAGTGACAGTCGTCCTTGGCCCCAATGGCGCCGGCAAGACCAGCACGATTGAGGTCTGCGAAGGTTTCCGCACCCCGGCCCACGGAACTATCCGGGTCCTGGGCCTCGACCCTGCCACCCAACGCGCAGAACTCACTCGCCGGATGGGCGTGATGCTGCAGGGCGGCGGCGTGTACCCCAGCGCACGCGTTGGTGACGTTGTACGCCATTTCTGCGCCCTCTACGGCAAGAAGGTCGACCCCATTGCCCTGATTGAGCAGGTGGGGCTCTCGGAACGGGCAAAAAACACCTGGCGCCGCCTCTCTGGTGGTGAGCAGCAGCGTGTCTCCCTCGCTCTCGCACTGGCAGCAGACCCAGAAGTGGTCTTCCTCGATGAACCCACTTCGGGCGTTGACATCGATGGTCGCGACACCATCCGCGACATCATTGCCGCACTGGCCGCGCGTGGCACCACCGTTGTTCTGGCATCCCACGACATGGCTGAGGCCGAACGAGTCGCCAGCCATGCGGTCCTCTTCCAAGAAGGTCGCGTCATTGCCCAAGGCGCCATCAGTGAACTCACTGGCGTGCGGAAGCGATTCCGTTTCACGTCCGTTGATTCCATTGACACCACTGCATTGGCGGGTGCTGCTGGAAGCCCCGCACATCACATGGGTGAAGGCGTATACGAAGTTGCTGCCGAGTCGTCTCCCCGCCTCGTTGGACGCGTGACTCAATGGCTGGCAGAACAAGGTCTTCCATTGATCAGCATCGACATGGGACAAGAGTCTCTCGAAGATGCATATCGACGAATGACGGGTGGTCGCCGATGAAGCGCATCTTCTTACAACTGCGCGCAGAACTGATGTTGATTGCACGCAATGGTGAACAACTTCTTCTCACGCTCGTCATCCCCGTCATTCTTCTCAGCTTCTTTGGCTCGGTTGACGTGTTGCCCAGCGGTGACTCTGACCCATTGAATTTTCTTGTGCCTGGCATCCTTGCTGTTGCGATCATGAGTACGTCGATGGTGAGTCTCGGAATTGCCACCGGGTTTGAACGTTCGTATCTCGTGTTGAAGCGTCTTGGCGCGACACCGCTCTCACGTCTGCAACTGGTCATTGCAAAGATCATTTCTGTCTTCGTGGTGGAGCTAGTGCAAGCAGCGATTCTTCTTCCTATTGGAATTGCACTCGGTTGGCGTCCACACGGCAACACATGGCCGCTTGCAGTTGCGGTGGTATTCCTCGGAACATCTTCCTTTGCTGGTGTTGGATTACTGCTTGCAGGTCGTCTTCGCGCCGAAATCAACTTGGCAGCTCAAAACGGCCTGTATTTGTTGCTTCTTTTGCTGGGTGGAATGATCATCCCCCGTGACTCACTGCCTGGATTCCTCAGCAATGCTGCATCGGTCTTGCCATCAACAGCACTTGCAGATTTGTTACGAGCAACGCTGAATGGCTCAGGCGCTCTCGCAACACCATTCATTGTTCTTGCTGCATGGGGTGTTCTCGCACCAGCTATTGCGGCCAAGCGTTTCCGCTGGAGCTAGTTAGCTCTCATCGTCTGCGGGGCGGGTTCTTTCGAACGCTGCTTCCACTTCGGAATACATCAAGGGTGCTTCCGTACCAACAACTTCGATGTCGGGCATCTTGTCGTCATGCGTATAGGCCTGTTCCTTATAGAACGAGCCCATGAATCGCTTGAAAAAGATGTAGATAATGATGCCCCACATAATTGTGGAGCCACCAAGCTTCATGATGCCACCAGCAGCCTGCTGGTCGCTCAAAACATTGATGCCTCCAACACGAACAAGTGTGTTGTAGTGCTTGTACACCGGACCTTCAGCAAACGTCAGCCAGCCTGCGGGAATCGTGGGAATCAATGAGGTGCCGAACAGATAAATCATCTTGGCGCCGTCGGACATTCGCCATTCACGGATGGGTCCACACACTGAAGTCCAGAACATCAGTGATGTCGTCACGATGAGAACATGTAACGAATAATGCAGCGGCCCACCTGCAGCACTGCGATTCACAATCTGCGGAATGTGAGTAATCATCAAAGTGGTGTTGTACACAATCACTCCGACAACAGGGCGTGTCAGGAAACGGACGACTTTGTAGGTGCGACCATTTCCAATGAGCAATCGGAACAACCATTCCGGTGTTGCCAGAAGTGCAAGCGGTGGAACGATGTACACCAGCACCATGTGCTGCACCATGTGTACCGAATAGAGGTATTCCTCTGCGATGTCATGCATCGGCCAATCGCTGGCCAACCACAACA